>JBQCEK010000401.1:0-6069 GCA_051960335.1 Sphingomonas sp. | reverse complement strand
CATTCGCCGTGCTTATCGATTGCATCTCAACGAATGACAGCTTTTGGGCATCGGCGGGAAAGGCCCGAACGACCAAAATTAGGGCGCAATGCTGACTCACCCCATTCATCGGCGGCTCGGTCTAAGTCTCCGCACCTTCTAACAAATTCCGGTCAGCTTTGACTCAAACTCGTGGCACCATCAGATTGCGTCGGAACGCGAAACCGTAGTCGTTCCACAAGCGTTGCGGCAGATCATACCCTTGCTGAAGCTTTGTTGATAGACTCAAGGGCACATCGTCTGAGCAGAGGCAATTCATGGATAATTGTGGAACGGGGGTCGCTGGCCTCGACGACATTCTCGCGGGTGGGTTAGCCAAGGCGCGGCTATTCTTGGTGGAAGGAAGCCCGGGCACCGGCAAGACGACGATCGCGACCCAATTCCTGATGGCGGGCGCCGAGGCGGGCGAGAAGGTGCTTTACATCACCCTGTCGGAAACCGGGGAAGAATTGCGCGACGGCGCGGCGTCGCACGGCTGGACACTGGGCGATGGCTTCGAGATTTTCGAGTTGGTCCCGCCGGAAAGTCTGCTCGACAGCGATCAGCAGCAGAGCCTGCTCTATTCGTCCGACCTGGAACTCGGCGAAACGACAAAGCGCATCTTCGAGGCGTTCGAACGGGTGAAGCCGTCGCGGGTGGTGCTCGACAGCCTGTCCGAAATCCGGCTGCTGGCGCAGAGCTCGCTGCGCTATCGTCGGCAGATCCTCGCATTGAAACATTATTTCTCGCACCATGACGCGACCGTCATGATGCTCGACGACCTCACCGCCGACGTGATGGACAAGACGGTGCACAGCGTCGCCCACGCGGTCATCCGCCTCGAGGAACTATCGCCCGATTACGGCGCCGAACGGCGGCGGATGCGCATCCTCAAATATCGCGGTCGCAAATACCGAGGCGGGTATCACGATTTCGTCATCGGCACCGGTGGCATCCGGGTGTTTCCCCGGTTGGTTTCGGCCGAGCATCGGTCTGGCTTCGCGCGCGAGACGGTGCCGATCGACAATGCGCCGCTCAACCAGTTGCTCGGCGGCGGGCTGGAACGCGGGGCGAGCAACCTGATCCTCGGCCCCGCCGGGACCGGCAAATCGCTGCTCACGCTCGGCTTCGTGCGGTCGGCTGTCGAGCGCGGCGAGGCCGCGGCGATGTTCGTGTTCGACGAGGAGCTCGGGTTGCTGTCCGACCGTTCGAAGGGACTCGGCATCGATCTCCAGGCGATGGTCGACGCGGGCAACCTTATCATCGAGCAGATCGACGCCGCCGAGCTCGCGCCAGGTGAATTTTCCGAGCGGGTCCGCGTCTGTGTCGAGCAGCGCGGGGCGCAAACAGTCGTCATCGACAGTCTCAACGGCTATCAGGCAGCGATGCCGGAAGAGCAGGCGCTGATCCTGCACATGCACGAATTGCTGCAATATCTAAACCGCCAGGGGGTGACGACCTTCCTGACAGTCGCTCAGCACGGCCTGGTCGGTGACATGAAAACGCCGGTCGACGTCACCTATCTCGCCGACACAGTGATCCTGCTCAGATATTTCGAGGCCTTGGGACGGGTCCGCCGCGCGATTTCGATCGTTAAGAAGCGCACAGGGGCCCACGAGGACACGATCCGGGAATTCATGATCGGCAGCAACGGCATCACCCTCGGCGAACCTTTGACCGAATTCCAGGGCGTTCTGCGCGGCGTGCCAACGCTTGTGGGCGGCAGGGAAGACCTGCTGGACATGAAACAGGCATGAGCGGCGCGTGAATCGAACGATCGCCGAAGGTGCCGTCGTGCTGGCGCCGCATGGGCGTGATGCGGCGGTCGCAGAGGCGATGCTGCGCGAAGGCGGCATGGAAGCCGTCTCAGTGCCTGACGTTCCGGCGCTTGCCCGAGCCCTGCGCGGCGGAGCGGGGTTCGCTGTTGTCACCGAAGAAGCGCTGCGGAGTGCCGACCTGCGCGAATTGGTGAGTTTCATCGGCGATCAGGCCGAATGGTCGGACTTTCCGTTCATCGTGCTCACTGCACGCGGCGGCGGGCTGGAGCGCAATCCCGGCGCGGTACGGTTGCTCGAGAATCTCGGCAATGTCACCTTCCTAGAGCGTCCGTTTCACCCCACCACGTTGCTCAGCATTGCGCGTGCTGCGCGCCGGGCGCGGCGACGCCAATATGAAGCACGCGCACGACTGAAAGACATCCGCGAAGGTCAGGAGCGTCTGCGCGTCGCCTTGAGCGCTGGCGGCCTTGGGGCATGGTCGCTCGATTTGAGCACCAGGACGTTGTTTGCCTCGGATGATTGCAAGGCGCATTTCGGTCGCGCGTCAGAGGATCCGTTCGACTACGACGATCTGCTCGGCTCGGTCCATCCCGACGATCGCGAACGGATGCAGGCTGCGGTTCGGCAAGCGATCGACGGGGTGGCCGATTACGACATCCAGTATCGCTGCCTGTGGCCCGATGGCTCGCTACACTGGGTGCATGTCAACGGACGAGCGGAACAGGATGCAACGGGCAAGCCGGTTCGCATGGTCGGCGTGTCGGCCGACATCACCGCGTCCCATCGTACCGAAAGCCGTCGGGCGGCGCTACTCGCGCTCGGCGACGGCCTCCGCCAGATGCTCGATCCCGCCGAGATGTCGTTCCTCGCTGCCAAGATTATCGGCACGACATTGGATGTCAGCCGAGCGGGCTACGGCCTGATCGATCGCATGGCGGAGACGATCTCGATCGAGCGCGACTGGAACCAGCCGGGCACTGATACGATCGCCGGCGTGCTACACTTTCGCGATTACGGTTCGTATATCGAAGAACTCAAGCGCGGCGAAACGGTAGCCATCGCCGATGCGCGCCTGGATTCCCGGACCGCCGATACGGCCGGTCAGCTCGAATCGATCCACGCGCGCTCGTTCATCAACATGCCGGTGGTTGATCACGGCGATTTCGTCGCCTTGCTTTATCTCAATCACAAGGAGCCGCGCGCCTGGAGCGAGGACGAGCTGTCGTTCATCCGGGACGTTGCCGATCGCACGCAGGCGGCGATCGAGCGCCGCAACGCCGAGACGTCGCTCGCCGAACTGGCGCAGTCGCTCGAGCGCCAGGTAGAAGAGCGCACCCGCGAGAGCGAGGCCGCGCACGAGCAGCTACGCCAAGCCCAGAAGATGGAAGCAGTTGGCCAGCTAACCGGCGGACTGGCACATGATTTCAACAACCTGCTGACCGGAATCTCGGGCGGCCTCGAACTGATCGACATCCGTGTGAAGCAAGGCCGATCGGCAGAGATCGGCAAATATGTCGAGATGGCGCAGACTGGCACGAGGCGCGCCGCCGCGCTGACGCATCGCCTGCTGGCCTTCTCGCGTCGCCAGACGCTCGATCCAAGGCCGACCGACGCCAACCGGCTGATCGCCGGGATGAACGAATTCCTCTGCCGCACTGTCGGCCCGGCGATCGAGGTCGAGGTGGTCGAGGCGGCCGGGTTGTGGACGACATTGATCGATCCCAACCAGATGGAAAATGCGCTGCTCAATCTGTGCATCAACGCACGTGACGCGATGCCGGAAGGTGGCAGGATCACGATCGAGACGGCGAACAAGTGGCTCGATCAAAAGGCAGCGCAGGATCGTGACTTGGCGCCCGGTCAGTATGTTGCCCTGTCGGTCACCGATACCGGCACGGGCATGGCGCCTGATACGATCAAGCGCGCCTTTGATCCCTTCTATACAACAAAGCCAATGGGCGAAGGAACCGGACTTGGCTTGTCGATGATCTACGGCTTCGCTCGGCAATCGAACGGACAGGTACGGATATATTCCGAGCTGGGCGAAGGCACGACGATCACGCTTTATTTCCCGCGCGCTTATGCGGATGAGGAGCGAGACGGGATCCCCGTAGAGCATCATAGTCTGCCCACGGAAGCGAAAGGCGAAACCGTACTTGTGGTCGACGACGAACCGGCAATTCGCGCGCTGATCACCGATGTTCTGACAGACCTTGGCTACCGCACGCTGGAAGCAGACAATGGCCCCGACGGCCTCGCCCTTTTCAAAAGACAGCCTGGGATCGAGCTATTGATCACCGATGTTGGCCTACCCAAGGGAATGAACGGGCGGCAGCTCGCCGATGCGGCGCGGGTGGAGCGGCCCGATCTCAAAGTACTGTTCATCACGGGCTATGCCGAAAACGCGGTTATCGGCAATGCACAGCTCGGCGCTGGGCTACACATCCTCACCAAACCATTTGCAATGGACGCGCTGGCCAGTCGCATCCGCGATCTGATTGCGGGATAAGATCGTTCTAGGCATTTCGCTCATAGCGGAGCCACCCAAACGCGGCGAAGTTGTTGCCACTCTGGTTGAGAGGTCCATCAACGTTGTCGATGGACCGCCCAGCTCAGATTTCCGTTCTTTCAGCAAGGATCAAGGCGTCCTCAACGCCACACCGAGGTACCGAACGGTGTTTTCGATTTTGGTGTGCCCGAGCAGTATTTGGATGGCCCGGATGTTTCCGGTGGCTCGATAGATCATCGCCGCTTTTGTCCGTCGAAGTGAGTGCGTGCCATATTCCGTTCGTCGCAAGCCGATGGCGGTGACCCACTCATCGACAAGGCGCGCATATTGCCGTGTGCTCAAATGGCCCGTTCGATCGACGCGACTTGGAAAGGCATAATCGTCGCTCGTTCCGCCGCGGCATTCTAACCAAGCTAGCAGGCTCGCCCTTACATCTGCCGTCAACTCGAACTGTACGGGTCGGCCAGTTTTCTGCTGGATGACGATCGATCTGGTTCTAATCTCGGCACCGCAGACAATGTCGCCGATTCTTATCTTTACCAAGTCGCAGCCGCGCAGTTTGCTGTCGATCGCGAGGTCAAAGAGCGCTCGATCGCGAAGCCGCCCTCGCGATCGAGAAAAAACCTGACTGCCCATATTTGCTTTTGGGTCAGCGGCCGTTTCGTGCCGACCATTTTACCCGCGTTCCATGCTCGCCTGTGCTGCATGGCGGGCTCGTAAAGTGAATGTCCCATCAGTATTCTCCAGATGGCCATTATCGGCCACGGAGATAATCGCCCAAATGCTATTCATTCCGGTTCGGTCAACTGGGGCCGCTCCGAGCCAGTTGTGGCCGGTTCCGAGCAGCTAGGCGGATGGCCGCTATTAGGAGCCCTGAAAGTGCCGCTGGACGGCAGATATTAGGGCGCATTGCCGACTGGCAGCATCGCGCAGAGCGGTCCAGCCGCTTCTGGGCCGTGTGTGAACGGCCCTCCGGTGGCAAGGATTTTCTGAGGTTGTGCATTCCGCTCGTCGAGGCGGCCATGTGTCCGGCCTTTCGATGCGGCTTTGACATGCGCCGCTGGCCATGATGTCTTTCGCGCGAACCGGGTACCGAGTCCGCACATGGCGATCGGCACTAGCGCGCTGGCGGTCGCCGCCAACGCCGCAACTGGCCTTGCGAGCCATGCGTGCGCAAGGACGGTAAAAGTGGCGCTGCGGCGCGATCTATGCCGCGCCGGCATTATCGGCGCGCTGATCGGCTCTACCGCGGGCAAGGCGTTCGACCGGTGGAAGCTGCTGTTCCTGTTCGCCTTGGTGATGGTCGTCGTCGGCCTGCTCATGTTGCGTGGGCGCAAGGCGGGCGGCGATCCGGGCGCCTAATGTAACCGCAGGAACGCGCCGAAGGTCGGTCGGTCGGATTCGGCGCCGGACTGTTCTCGGGTTTCTTCGGGATCAGCGGCGGCTTCCTGATTGTCCCCGGCCTCGTTGCCTCGACTCGGATGCCGATGATTAACGGGGTCGGTACCAACTTGGTCGCGGTCACCGCGTTCGGCCTGACCACCGCGCTCACTTACGACTTTTCCGGGCTCAGCGACTGGCCGCTTGCGGGCATTTTCTTCGTTGGCGGCATGCCTGGCATCGCGATCGCCAAGCGGCTGTCGGGAATCGGCGCACTGACCACGGTCTTTGCCGCACTGATTTTCGTCGTTGCGGCTTACATTCCCTGAAAAAGGGCCGCGGCGCTGCAACAAAGCCATTTCGATACTATTCTCATATGAGAAC
>JBQCEK010000400.1:0-3413 GCA_051960335.1 Sphingomonas sp. | reverse complement strand
GCGGCTCGATCCGCGTCCCCGCGGCGTTCTGCGGCGTCTGGGGCCACAAGCCGACATTCACTGCGCTCAATCCCGACGGCCATTATTTTCCGCGCACCGATCTCGCGCGCATCGCGCTGTCGGTGATCGGCCCGATGGCGCGCGACGTGGACGATCTCGCCGCCGAACTCGACATACTCGCCGATATCCCGCTCCCAAAACCGCCGCGCCGCGAGCCGGGCGACTGGCGCATCCTGCTGCTCCCCGAACACCCCGTCGCCCGCGCGCAGGATGCGATCAAACAAGCGATCTACGACGTCGGAGACGCCTTCGCGGATGCCGGCGCCCGCGTCGATCGCGCCAGCGACCTACTCCCCGATCTCATCGCGCAATACGGCCATTACATGCACATGCTCAACATCGCGATGACCCGCGGCGTGCAGCAGGAAGGTCGCCCGCTCCCGACGCTTGCCGACTGGTTCGGCCTGCAAGACGAACAGGCCCGCAACGCCCGCGCGTGGCAACGCCTGTTCCACACCTATGACGCGGTGATCGCCCCCGCCTGGGGCACCACCGCCTTCCCGCATGACGACACCCCGATCCTCGAGCGCCGCCTCGATGTTGACGGCGAAGACACGCAATTCGGCCTGCAACTCGCCTATCCCGGCCTCGCCACCTTCCCGATGCTGCCTTCGACCAGCGTGCCGATCGGCCGCGATTCAGATGGCCTGCCAATCGGCGTGCAGGTGATCGCCGACACCAACCAGGACTTCACCGCCATCGCCGTCGCCAAGGCGGCGCACGAGCTGATGCAACAAGGTTTCCGTTCGTGCTGAGCTTGTCGAAGCACGTGTTCCGCAACTCGCCCTTCGACTTTGCTCAGGGCGAACGGCTGGATATTGCAGCATGACCGACGACCTCGAAACCTTCCGCACCGAAACCCGATCCTGGCTGGAGGCGAACTGTCCGTCTGAAATGCGCGAGCCGATGCGCAGCGAGAAGGACGCCTGCTGGGGCGGCCGCGATCAATCCATGCTCAGCCCGGCGCAAAAGCAATGGATGGACGCAATGGGTGCGCGCGGCTGGACGGTGCCCGATTGGCCAAAGGACTATGGCGGTGGCGGCCTCTCCCCGGCCGAAACCAAGATCCTGCGCGAAGAACTGCGCCGCATCCACGCGCGCAATCCGCTTAACAGCTTCGGCATCTCGATGCTCGGCCCGGCGCTGCTCAAATACGGCACCGAGGAGCAGAAGAAGCGCTTCCTCCCCGAAATCGCCCGCGGCGAAATCCGCTGGTGCCAGGGCTATTCCGAACCCAATGCCGGTTCCGATCTCGCCGGGCTCGCCACCTCGGCCGAGGATGCCGGCGACCATTATATCGTCAACGGCCAGAAGGTCTGGACCTCCTACGCCGACAAGGCCGACTGGATCTTCTGCCTCGTCCGCACCTCGAAGGAGTCGAAACAAGGCGGCATCAGCTTTGTCCTGTTCGACATGGCGAGCGAGGGTGTCTCCACCAAGCCGATCCTGCTGATCTCGGGCTATTCGCCGTTCTGCGAAACCTTCTTCGACAATGTAAAAGTGCCCAAATCGCAGCGCATCTACGAGGAAAACAAGGGCTGGGACGTCGCCAAATATCTGCTCGGCCACGAGCGCGAGATGATCTCGGGCATGGGACTCGGCCAGTCGACCGGCGACCCGCTGGTCGATGCGGCGCGCGGCGGGGTCGATCCGATCCTGCGCGCCGGCATTGCGCAATTCCAGGTCCGCGCCCGCGCCTTCGCGATGCAGTCCGAACGCTTCATCGATGAATTGAAGGCCGGCAAGGCGCATCCCGCCCAGCCTTCGATGATGAAATATTACGGCACGGAGCTGAACAAGACGCGCCACGAGCTGCTGATGGCCGCCGGCGGCTCGGACGCGCTCGAATGGGAAAGCGAGGCCTCGAACCACGGCGCCGACGCCCGCGCTTGGCTGCGCACCAAGGCCAATTCGATCGAGGGCGGCACCAGCGAAATCCAGCTCAACATCATCGCCAAACGGATTCTGGAATTGCCTTCCTGAGCGTCACCCCGGCGAAGGCCGGGGTCTTTATCGATAGCGCGCTCCCGTGGCGCAAGATCCCAGCTTTCGCTGGGATGACGAAAGTGAAAACGATGCCCCTATTTCTCAACGACGAACAGACGAGGCTCCGCGACACCGCGAAGGACTTCGTCGCCGAACATGCCCCGGTCTCCCACCTCCGCGCCTTGCGCGACGGAGGAGACGCCACCGGCTTCTCGCGCGGTCTGTGGAAGCAATTCGCCGAAATGGGCTTCACCGGCATCCTGATCGGCGAAGACCAGGGCGGCCTCGGCCTCGGCCACGTCGAAGCCGGCGTGGTGCTCGAGGAGATCGGCCGCAACCTCTCGCCCTCGCCCTTCCTGTCGACCGCCGTCGCCGCGGTCGAGGCATTGCAGGGCACGCCGCACGCCGATCGCTGGTTCCCCGGCATCCTCGCGGGCGACGCCATCGCCGCGCTCGCGATCGACGAAGGCCCCAAGCACCGGGCCGAGATCGCGATGACGGCCGAGCGTTCCGGCAACGGCTTCCGCCTTACCGGCGTCAAGCAGTTCGTCACCCACGGCCATATCGCCGACGTCATCCTCGTCGCCGCGCGCACCGCCGGCAGCCCCGACGAGGCGAACGGCATCACCCTGTTCGCCGTCCCGCGCGACGCCGCCAACCTCACAAACACCCCCCAACGCCTCGCCGACTCAAGCCTCGCCTCGCGCCTGCACTTCGACGGCGTCGAGCTCGATGCCGACGCGGTGATCGGTGAGGTCGATGCCGGCAGCGGCCCCTTGCAACGCCTGCTCGCCGCCGGCCGCACCGGCGCCTCTGCCGAACTGCTCGGTGTCGGCGGCGGCGCGATGGACATGACCGTCGGCTATCTGAAAGAGCGCAAGCAATTCGGCCAGCCGATCGGCAGCTTCCAGGCGCTCCAGCACCGCGCCGCGCATCTCTATTCGGAAATGGAAGTGGCCCGCTCTGCCGTCCTCAAGGCGCAGCAATTGCTCGACGCCGGCGATGCAAGTGCCGACGAGGCGGTGTCGGTCGCCAAGGCGATGACCGGCCTCGCCACCACCCTCGCGGTGCAAGAGGGCGTGCAGATGCACGGCGGCATCGGCATGACCGACGAATATGACATCGGCTTCTACATGAAGCGCGCCCGCGTGCTGGCCGAGATGTTTGGCGATGCCAATTTCCACGCGGATCAGCTCGCGCGCGCGGCGGGGTATTAGCACTACACCCACCCCGGCGAAGGCCGAGGCCCAGTTGCGATGTCGCCCGGTGGCCTGCACCGCCTCTGGCAACTAGAGCCTTCCCCACTGGGCCCCCGCCGTCGCCCGGGGAGCCCGCAAGAATCGAAACCCAAAGGACAACCCCGCCCC
>JBQCEK010000399.1:0-4448 GCA_051960335.1 Sphingomonas sp. | reverse complement strand
CATTCCCGTTCACCAGCACGGCGGGGCAAAAGGTCGACAAGCTGCCCGCCAAGTGACACAGCGGCGAACGATGGCGGATCAAATCGCATGAGCATCCAGCTGGCGCGCTGGGCCTCGAACCCAAGCGCCAGCCGCGGTCGTCTTCACGAAGAACAAAAAGGGACTCGCGGCCCGCGAGACGCCTTTCAGCGCGATCGCGATCGAATCATTCATTCGATCAGTTTCCGCCGGCTGCGACACAAGACGCAGGTTTTCCTGGCCCCCGATGGGGATCATTTCCGCGTCCGGCTGACGCACAGCCTGGAAGTCGCTCAGATCGGCCGCACGATCGCGCGCGCGCTGCGGTTGAACGAGGATCTTACCGAAGCGCTCTGCCTTGCTCACGATATCGGTCATCCGCCGTTCGGCCATGCCGGGGAGGATGCGCTGAAGGCGGCGATGGCGGGCGCGGGCGGATTCGATCACAACGGCCATACGCTGCGCGCGCTGATGGTGCTGGAAAGCCCTTATCCGGAATGGGCGGGGCTCAACCTGACATGGGAAACGCTGGAGGGGCTGGCAAAGCACAACGGCCCGGTGCGGCATCCTGGCTGGGCGCTGGCCGAGGCCGATGCCGCCTTTCCCCTGGCGCTGGCCGAACGATCCTCGCTGGAGGCGCAAGTCGCGGCGATCGCGGACGATATCGCCTATGACAATCACGATATCGATGATGGCCTGCGCGCCGGGCTGCTGAGCCTCGATCAGCTGCTCGCCTTGCCCTTCGTCAAACGCGGCTGGGATGCTGCCCGTGCGCGCTATCCGCAGGTAGCGCCGGAGCGGCTGATCGGCGAGCTGGTGCGCTCGCAGATCGGCACGATGGTCAATGATCTGATCGCCGAAACGCAGCGCGGAATCGCCGAGCTGAGCATTGAGACCGTCGAGGACGTGCGCGCCGCGCCGCGCGCGATCGCCGCCTTCTCCCCAGCGATGCGGGACGACGAACGCGCGTTGAAGCGCTTCATGTACGCCAACCTCTATCACCATCCGGTGCAGCTTGCCGCCGCCGAAGCGGCGCGCGGCGTCGTCACCGGCCTGTTCGACGCCTATCGCCAGGATCCGGCCGCGCTCCCCGCCGGCTGGCTGCGCTCGCTGGGCGAGGACGAACCGTGGCGCAGCCGGCATATCGCCGATTTCATCGCCGGCATGACCGATCGCTACGCCATCGCCCGCTACCGCGAGGTGGTGGGCTCCATCGACTTGCCCGAGGGATTTTGAAGCGATCAGCCGTTGGCTGGGCGCGATAAAATTACTGACTGACAAACTTTTGCGACAAGCGAGGCGTATTCCACGCTATCCCCATCGGCGTGGATCGGCGAGATGACTGACACGAATATCGCCCTCAATCGGTTCGGAATCGGCGCTCGGCCGGGAGAGGCGGCGCCGGCTGACCCCAAGCGATGGCTCCTCGATCAGTTCGAAGCCTTCGTACCGCGTCCCGCGCCGATCGCGGCTGTTCCCGATAGTCATGCCGCCGTCGCCGCGCTGTCCGATGCCGCCATGCAGGCCAAGCAGCTGCGCGGCGGCGGCAAGCGCCGCGGGCAAGCGCAAGGCGCCGAGGCGGGCCAGGAGGATCCCGGCCAGGCGGCCGCGAAAGATGCGCTGAAGGCGGCGCGGCAGGATGCGCGGGACGATTACATGGATGCCGTGGGCGCGCGGATGCAATCGGCGCTGACGACGCCGGCGCCGTTCGTCGAGCGCATGGTGTGGTTCTGGGCCAATCATTTCGCGATTTCGATCGATAAGGGCGCTATGCCGGGGCTTGCCGGCCCGTTCGAATTCGAAGCGATCCGGCCCCATGTGCTCGGCAGGTTCGGGGACATGGTGAACGCGGTCGAGCGCCATCCGGCGATGCTGATCTATCTCGATCAGGCGCGATCGATCGGGCCGGATAGCGCAATCGGCAGCCGCATCGCAGCGCGCGGCAAGCGCAAGGTGGGGCTCAACGAAAATCTGGGCCGCGAGGCCATGGAGCTGCACACGCTCGGCGTCCGCACGGGCTACACCCAGGCCGACGTAACCGAATTTGCCCGCGCGCTGACGGGCTGGACGGTCGTCGGCGATGGCTATGGAGCCGGCGCTCGGCTTGCCGGCATTGGCGGGCGGCCCGGTGATTTCGCCTTTGCCGAGCGCCTGCACGAACCCGGCACCCGCACGATCCGCGGCAAGCGATACGATCAGGCCGGCGAGGCGCAGGCGCAGGCAGTGCTCGACGATCTCGTCGCGGACCCCGCAACGGCCGAGCATATCGCCTTCAAGCTGGCGCGTCATTTCGCCGGCGATACGCCCCCGCAGGCGCTGGTCGATCGGCTCAAGGCGACCTACCTGAAAACCCGTGGCGACTTGCCGAGCCTCTACCGCGCGCTGATCGAGTCGCCCGAAGCCTGGACGGCGACGCCGGCCAAGTTCAAGACGCCGTGGGAATGGTCGGTGTCCTCACTCCGGGCGGTCGATGCCAGGCAGATGCAACCCCGGATGATTGTCGGCATGATGAATCAGCTCGGCCAGCCCATCTGGAAGCCCGGATCGCCGGCGGGATACGATGATATCGCGGCAAGCTGGGCGGGCTCCGACGCGATCATGCGCCGGGTCGAGGTGGCGCAGCGCTTCGCCGGCCCGGCCGCGGCGACGCTCGATGCGCGCGTGCTTGCGGCGCAGCTTTATCCTGGCGCCGTTTCGGCCGGCACCGCGCAGCAGCTTGCGCGCGCCGAAAGCCCCGCCCAGGCGCTCGCCTTGCTGCTCGTCGCGCCCGAATCCATGCGGAGATAGGATATGATCGATCGTCGTTCCTTGTTGGCGCGCGGCGCCGTCGGCGGGCTCGCACTCGGCCTCGCGCCGCGCATGGCCTTCGCCAAGGCGGCGACCGAGCGTCGTTTCGTCTTCATCATCCAGCGCGGCGCGGCCGACGGGCTTTCGGTCGTGGCGCCGGTCGGCGACCCTGCGTTCATCGCGCAACGCGGCGTTCTGGCGCAGGATTTCGCCAGCCCGATCAAGCTCGATTCGATGTTTGCGCTGCACCCGGCGCTGCCCACGATCGGCGGGCTCTACAAGAACGGCCAGGCGTTGTTCGTCCACGCCGTCGCCTCGCCTTATCGTGACCGGTCCCATTTCGACGGGCAGAACGTGCTCGAGACGGGAGGAGCGAACGCGTATCAGCTTCGCGACGGCTGGCTCAATCGGCTGCTTGGCGTCCTCCCTCCCGACGAGGCCACGGCAATCGCGGTCGCAGCGACAGTGCCGATGGCGCTGCGCGGCGCCAACAAGGTTTCGTCCTACGCCGCCTCCACGCTGCCTGACGCAAGCGCCGATCTGATGCAGCGAGTCAGCATGCTCTATGCCGGCGACAGTCAGCTGCATGCGCTGTGGAGCGAGGCGCTGGCCACCGACAAGCTCGCCAGCGGCATTGTCGACGATAGCCGCAATGCGGCGGCGACCGGCGCGCTCGCGGGGAAGCTGCTGTCCCCGGCCAACGGCGCGCGCATCGCCATGATTGAGACGACCGGTTGGGACACGCACACCAATCAGCGCGGCAGGCTGGCGGCTCAGCTGAAGGGGCTCGACGCGATGATCGGCGGGCTGCAGCAGGGCCTGGGGCCACTGTGGAACGACACGCTGGTCGTCGTGGCGACCGAATTCGGCCGCACCGTGGCGATCAACGGCACCGGCGGCACCGATCACGGCACAGCATCGGCGGCGATGCTGCTGGGCGGGGCGGTGAAGGGCGGCCGCGTCATCGCGGATTGGCCGGGCCTCAAAACGGCGCAATTGTATCAGCAGCGCGACCTCAAGCCGACGACACCGCTCGACGCGTTGATCGGCGGAGCGGTGGCGGAGCATTTCGCCGTCCCGCCGGATCGAGCGATGACGGCGCTCTTTCCGCCATCGGCCAAGGTCGCTGCCCTCGCAGGTCTGATCCGCACCTGATCGAGCCGATCTTTGCGCATCGCGCGCGCTTGCAGTAAGGCGCGCGCTTTCCTTGCCTGTTGGATCGATCATGACTCTTTACGCCCGTTTCGCCGCGCATCTCGATGCGGCGCTGGATACGCTCGTCACCGACGGTACTCTGCCGGCGGGGCTGGAGCGCCGTGCCGTCACCGTTGAGCCGCCGCGCGATCCGGCGCACGGCGACCTTGCGACGAATGCCGCAATGGTTCTTGCCAAGGGAGCCGGGCTCAATCCCCGTGCGCTCGCCGAGCTTGTCAAGCCCGGGCTGGAGGCTCTGCCGGGGGTAACTTCCGCCGAGATCGCGGGTCCAGGCTTCATCAACCTTCGACTGGCATCCGACGCCTGGCGGGACGAGTTGCGGACGATTCTTGTCCAGCAAGAGCGCTATGGACTCTCGGCTGTCGGTGCGAACGAGCGGGTCAAGGTCGAATATGTTTCGGCCAATCCGACGGGCCCCTTGCACATGG
>JBQCEK010000398.1:0-9483 GCA_051960335.1 Sphingomonas sp. | reverse complement strand
ATCCGGTCAGAGCCTGAAGCCGATGCCGACGCCAAAGACGAGCGGATCGAGCGTCACGCGGACGTCCTGCCGCCCGATCGCCGTCGTATCGAGGCGCGCCTTCGTCTTGATGTCGATATATTTGACGTCGAAATTGACGAATATCTTGGGATTGATATCGATATCGACACCGGCCTGCGCCGCCCAGCCGAAACTGTCCGACATCCGAACCCTGGTGGGGCCAACCGCGTTTTCCAGACCGCGCGAGGCGTTCTCATTCCAGAAGATCGTGTAGTTGACGCCGGCGCCGAGATAGGGGCGCATCGTTCCATGCGGGTTGAAATGATATTGCGCGGTCAAGGTCGGCGGCAGCACCCAGGTCGATGCGAGCTTGCCGATCGATCCGGTCGTGCCGGTCGTTCCCGAGGCGGTGTGCTTGGTGGTGGCCGCGATCAGTTCAAAGCCGATGGCGTCGGTGGCCATATAGGTCACATCGACTTCGGGCATGACCGAGTTGTTCACCTTCACATGCTCGCCGGGGAACGTCGGGGTGATCGATCCGGACGATTCATTCGGCGCGACGACGATGCCGCGCAGGCGAAGCAGAACGTCGCCCGCGGCAATGCCGGTACGATCCTGCGCGAACGCGGGCGATGCCGATGCTATGGCGATTCCGGTGACGATGATCCGCGATAGAGTATTCATGGTGCAACCTCCTGTTGGTCCGACGGGAGGTTAGGCGCGAGGGCGCGCGCAGGCTTTGCGCGCGCGCAAGCCCGCGATTGACC
Organism: Sphingomonas sp.; assembly: GCA_051960335.1. GTDB lineage: Bacteria > Pseudomonadota > Alphaproteobacteria > Sphingomonadales > Sphingomonadaceae > Sphingomonas. The sequence continues at coordinate 8,716 of JBQCEK010000398.1, read as the reverse complement.
GATGTCAAATGATCAGCGCGATGAAGGGAGCGCCCTATTCCGTCGCGCGCGGCTGCGGCGTCATCGCGATTTGCTTTTCCTCGTCAGGTAGCGCGGCAAGTTCCCGCTTGGCGGTTGCGAGGAGATCGGAAAGAATCTTTCGCTCGCGCGCGCTGTTGCACGACGCCAGCGCCCGCTCGAAGCGCCTGATATTCTGTTCCAGAACGAACTGCCGCATCATCCCGCCTGGCTTTTTTCGCTCGTCCGAGACGAGCTGAAGCCCTTACCGCCCAGTATAGCAATTAATCGCCGGCGAGTCTTGCCTTGGCTGCGATCCAGGTGCCCGTTCCCCTAAGTAGCAATACCCATACTGCCGATTGCGCCTTGGACGCATCATGCCGCCGTACTGGTTTCTGGAGGCTCCCATGACGACCGCGCCAGCTGACGCCACCCCCGCTCGCGACCCCGATCGGCCGCTGACCCATCTGATCGTGCTCGCCAACCCTGATCCCGCCAGCTTCGATCACGCCCTCGCCGCCGCTTATGCCGCCGCTGTCGACTCCTGCGGACAGCGAGCGGAGCTGCACGATCTCAACGCGATCGGATTCGATCCGGTGCTCAAGGCGTCCGAGCGCCCCGGCGCTCATCCCGTCGCGATCGCCGCGGACGTGCGGCAGGAAATCGAGGCGATTGCCGCCAGCGCAATCCTCGTGCTGGTCTATCCAATCTGGTTCGGCGGCCCGCCGGCGATCCTGAAAGGTTATGTCGATCGCGTGCTGGGGGCAGACTATAGCTTTAGGCAGTTTCGGGAAACCTCTGGCCAGGCGCATCTTCGGGGCAAGCGCCTACTGTCGATCACCACGTCGGGCACGTCGATTCCGTGGCTGCACGAGCGCGGCCAGATTCTATCGCTTCGCGAAGGCTTCGACGTCTATATCGAACGCGGCTTCGGCATGCGCGACAGCGACCATGTCACGATCGACAATGTGGTGCCCCACCTTAGCCCGGCCTATGCATCCGAGCAGCTGGAGCGCGTCAGCGAGGTCGCTCGGCAGACGTGCGCGCGATTGCGAGAGGATTTGCAGGCCCGCCATTTCGCCAGCGTTACGTAAATCCCCTAATGGGAGAGGCGCTATCGAGAAGCGACAAGGATCGCCTATCGGGGGATAAGCGGTGACGATCCTGTCTGAACTGTTGGTCGCCAGCGCGATGGTGACGCTGACCATCGTCATTCATTTAGCGGGCCTCGCCGGCTTGCTTGCGGCGATGCGCCGGCATCGCGCGGTGACATCGAGAACCAATCAGATGCTCCACGCCGGCAGCGGCATCGTGCTGGCGGCCTATGGCCTGTTCCTGCTGCATTCCATCGAGATATGGCTTTACGCCCTGCTCTATTTTAACGCTGGCGCCTTGCCCGATCTCGAGACCGCGCTGTATTTCTCGACCTCCAGCTACGCGACGATCGGTTATGGCGATCTGGTGCTGCCGCGCGGCTGGCGCGTGCTCGGCGCGATCGAGGGAGCGAACGGTGTGATACTGCTTGGTTGGTCGACCGCCTTTTTCGTCGCGATCGTCGGCCGAATCCGTTTGCTTGAACGCGCGCTGGAGGATTGACGGGGGTGGCGATCGATCATCGGGACGTGGTGGATCAGCACGCATTGTTCGCGGCGGCCGCTCGCGATCGTGCGCTGATTCTGGTGAACCAAGCCGGTTTGACGACGAGCTGGAATCGCGGCGCGGAATTGCTCACCGGCTGGACCCAGCACGAGGTGCTGGAAACGCCGATCGACCGGCTCTATCCGATTGCCGATCGCAGTGATGGATTGATCGTCGATGATCGCCACAATGCGACGCGGATCGGCCAGTATCGCCGCGAGGGATGGATCTGCCGCAAGAACGGCACCGAATTCCTCGCGATGATCAACATCAGCGCGCTGATCGATGCCGACGGGCGATCTCACGGCTTCGGCTACCGGATCGAGGACATCACCGATCGCAAGGCGGCGGAAGCGGCGCTGGAAAGCAGCGCCCGGCATCTCAAGTCGATCCTCGATACCGTGCCCGATGCGATGATCGTGATCGACGAGCGCGGCATCGTGATGTCGTTCAGCGCCGCCGCCGAACGACTGTTCGGTTATGCCGCCGTTGACGTGATCGGTCGCAACGTCAGCATGTTGATGCCGCCACAGGACGCCGATCGGCATGACGCCTATATCCAGCGCTATCTGAAGACAGGCGAGCGACGGATCATCGGCATCGGCAGGATCGTCGTTGGCCGCAAGGCGGACGGCACCGATTTCCCGATGGAGCTATCGATCGGCGAGGCGACGAGCGAAGGTCATCCGATCTTCACCGGCTTCGTCCGCGATCTGACCGAACAGCAACGCGCCGAGCTGCGGTTACGCGAGCTGCAATCAGAACTCATTCACGTCTCGCGGCTCAGCGCGATGGGGACGATGGCATCGACATTGGCGCACGAGCTCAATCAGCCGCTCACCGCGATCGCCAATTATCTGGAAGCCGGTCGCGATTTGCTTGAGGATCGCACCGCCGAAACCGACGAAATGCTGCGCGAGGCGATCACCGAATCCGCGCATGAAGCGCTGCGCGCGGGATCGATCGTGCGGCGGCTGCGCGAATTCGTCTCGCGTGGCGAGGTGCAGCAACGCGCCGAGCGTTTGCCCGAGTTGATCGAGGACGCCAGCCGGCTCGCGCTGGTCGGCGCGCGCGAGCGCGGCGTTCGCTTCTTCGAGAATCTGGATCCGGCGTGCGGCACGGCGGTGATCGACCGCGTCCAGATCGAGCAAGTGCTGGTCAATCTGCTGCGCAATGCCGTCGATGCACTGGCCGACGCGCCGGTCCGCGATGTCACGATTTCGACGGCGCCTGCTGGCGACGCGCTGATCCGCGTTTCGATCAGCGATACTGGCCCAGGGCTAGACCCTTCGATTGCCGACAGGCTGTTCAGCGCCTTCACGACGACCAAGAGCAATGGTATGGGTCTGGGCCTGTCGATTTGCCGGACGATCGTCGAGGCGCATGGCGGTCGCATCTGGTATGAAGCTCGTGCCGAAGGCGGTGCGATGTTCCATTTCACGCTGATCGCCGCCGAGAAGGAATGATGGCCGAAAATCCTTTCATCTATCTGGTCGATGACGACGATTCGGTTCGCCGATCGATCGGCTTCATGCTCAAGACGTCGGGATTTTCGGTTCGGGCCTATCCCTCGGGAATCGATTTCCTGAAGGATGCGAAGGCGCTCGATCCCGGCTGCATCCTGCTCGACATTCGCATGCCCGACATGGACGGGCTGGAGGTGCAGCGAGAACTGGCCGCGCGCGGGATTGCGATGCCGGTCATCGTTCTTACCGGGCACGGCGACGTGGCGACCGCGGTCGAAGCGATGAAGAACGGCGCCAGCGACTTCATTGAAAAACCGTTCGAGAAAGCCGTGCTTCTCGAGGCGATCGAGCGAGCTTCCGAGCGGCTCGCCCGCGCCGAAGAAAGCTCCGCATCGGAACGTGAAGCGAAGGTCCGGATCGCGGCGCTGACGGCGCGGGAGCGCGACGTGCTGCGCGAGCTTGCACGCGGCCATCCCAACAAGACGATCGCATACGATCTGGGCATCTCTCCCCGAACGGTGGAGGTCCACCGCGCCAATGTGATGACCAAGCTTGGCGTGCGCAGCCTTTCGGAAGCGCTGCGCATCGCCTTCGCCGCCCGGATCGCCGAGGCTGCTTAGGACCAATACGTAAAGCGTTCCGCCGCCGATTCAGCCATTATGGATGAAGAGGGACGGGCATATATGGACATCATCTCGACAGCACCGGACGGCATCGTTGCAACCGATCGCCGCATGATCGTCATCGACGACGACGATGCGGTGCGACGTTCGTTGCAGTTATTGCTCCACTGGCGCGGCTTTGAAGTCCGCTCCTACAGCACGGCAGCGACGGCGCTCGCCGATCCGCAAATCGCCGAAGCACCCTTCCTAGTCGTCGATCGCATCCTGCCGGACGGCGACGGGCTGACCGTCCTCGAAACGCTGAGAGCGCTCGGCTGGAAAGGGCGCGCGATCCTGATAACCGGAATGCCCTCGCCCGGCCTCGCCGAGCAGGCGCGGGCCTGCGGATACGACGCGGTTCTCGAAAAGCCGCTTCGCCAGCACGAATTGCTCAATGCCCTGAACGAGCGGCCATAGCGTCGCGTTGCCAGGTGAGGCCCCGGCTTAACGGCCTGTTGGTGACGTCCTCAATCCGCCTCATCAGTCGCTATTGGTTATCAGCCGATCGGTTTGTGGCTGCACGGTAGCCCAGCTGACCAACAGCACGGCAACAATCATCGGCCCGACGATGATCCCGTCCAGGCCGAGCAGAGACAAGCCGCCGAGCGTCGACAGGAAAACCAGGTAATTGGGAATCCGCGCGTCATGCCCGACCAGGATGGGGCGAAGGACGTTATCGACCAGGCCGATGATGAACAGCCCGCAGAAGATCAATGTCGCTCCCTGCCAGATCGCGCCGGAGAGAAGCAGGAAAGCCGCGACGGGCACCCAGACAACACCAGCGCCGAACGGCGGCAACAACGACATGAACGCCATCGCCAGCGCCCATAGCAACGGGGCCTCGATGCCCAGCGCCCAGAAGATCGCGCCGCCCACCGCGCCCTGCGCGATTGCGACGATCAATGTGCCGCGCAGCGTCGCACGCAAGACGATGCGAAGCTCGCCGAACAGCCGGTCGCCGACCGATCGCGGCAGCGGGAGCCGCGCCCGAACAACGGCGAGGATCGCGGCGCCGTCCCTGATGAAGAAGAACGTCAGGTAGATCATCACCCCAAGGCTGATCGCGAATCCGAAGGCGCTCTGCCCGATCCCGGCGGCATGGGCGACGAGGTTGCTGAGCGCACCGCTCACGGTAGCGGCGACCGAGGCTTGCAGATCCTGCGCATTGGCGATGCCGCCCATCACGAACAGATCGCGCAGCCAATTCGGCAGCGCGGCATGAAACCGCGCGACCGCCGGCCCGATCTCCAGCACCGGATGCTGGCCGTTGGCAAGCAGCGATGCGGCCTCCCCGACCAGCGCGGCGGCAAGCCCGAGGCTGGGCAGGATCAGCGCGAAGACAACCGCCAGCACGGTCAATGCCGCCGCCAGGTTGCGGCGGCCGGGCATCCATCGGAGAAACAGCCGGTCGAGTGGCGCGAACAGCGCGGTGGCGACGACCGCCCACAGTACCGGACTGACGAAGGGCGACACGATCCAGCAGAACGCCGCCGTCGAGACGACGACCAGGATGATGATCCCGACGCGATCAGCGCTGGGCATTGCCGCCAATCCGCTTTGTCAGCTCCAGCAGCGCCAACAAAAGCATGCCCACCCCCATGACCAAGCCGATCTGCATGATGCCGATCGGTGCGAACGACAGTATAGCCTGCGCGGGCCGCCATGCGAGCACTACCGCCGACACCGCGATCACCGCGCCGATCACGTAGCGGAACATGGGATTGCTGCGCAGCACGGCGTGGCTGATCGCGGTGCTGAAGGATCGATTGCCGATTACCAGCGCCAGCACGGCTGAAACCAGGCTGAAGAATGTCAGCGTGCGCAACGCGTCCGTCGCCATGCCCATCTTCCAGCCGCCGATGAAAATCGTCGCCGTGATCGCGAACGCCAGCGCGCCCTGGCCAATGCTGCGCACAATCATCGTGTTGGTGAAGAGCCGCTCTCGCGACGATCGCGGCGGCCGCTGCATCGATCCGCGCTCCGCGCGCTCAGCCTCGAAAACCAGCGCGCAGACGGGATCGATGATCAGTTCGAGGAGCGCGATCTGGATCGGGCCGAACACCATCGGCAAGCCAGTCACCAACGGCAGAAGAGCCAGGCCGGCGATCGGCACGTGAACGCCGAAGATGAACCCCATCGCCTTTCGGATATTGTCGTAGATGCGACGCCCCAGCGCGATTGCCTGGACGATCGCGCCGAAATCGTCGTCGATCAGCACGATCGCTGCGGCCTCGCGCGCGACATCGGTGCCCCGCTTGCCCATCGCGATGCCGATGTGGGCGGCCTTCAACGCGGGTGCGTCGTTCACGCCATCGCCCGTCATCGCGACGATCTCACCGCCCGCTTTCAACGCACGCACGATGCGCAGCTTGTGGTCGGGCTGGGTTCGCGCGCAGACTGCGACATCGGCCAGCCGCGCGGCGAGCGCCGCGTCCGACAGCGTCTCGATCTCCGCGCCGGTCAGCACGTCGCCCTCGATCAGTCCCGCCTCGTTAGCGATCGCGTGGGCGGTTGCCGCATGGTCGCCCGTGATCATCATCACGCGCACCCCGGCGGCGCGGCACTGCGCGACGGCTTCCTTGACGCCCGGCCGCAAGGGATCGCTGAGTCCGACAAGCCCCGTCAGCACGAAATCGTGCTCGGCATGGTCTCGATCGAGCATCGTCTGGTCGATCTCGGCGGTGGCGACGCCAAGCACGCGAATGCCGCTTTCCGCCATCGTGGCGGCCGCGCGTTCGAGCTGCTCCCGCTCGGCCGCCGGCAAGCGGCACAGCAAGGCGATGGCCTCCGGCGCGCCCTTGGCGGTAACGCGCAATCGACCGTCCCCGCCGTCTTGCCAGACGTTCGACATGGCCAGCAGATCGGGCCGCAAGCCGTGCGACTTGATCAGCCGAAGGTCATCGCCCCCACGGCTGGCGATGCCGTCCCGCGCGTCGTGGAGCGCCACCTCCATCGGATCGATCGGTGTCGTCGCGCTGGCCAATGCCGCGGCATCGACCAGCGCGTGATAGGCGTCGGGGATTCGGTCGCCCGGCGCAACGGCAACGGCGCCGATCGGCGTCCACAACCGAGTGACGGTCATCCGGTTCTGGGTCAGCGTGCCCGTCTTGTCGGCGCAGAGCACCGTTGCCGAGCCAAGCGTCTCGATCGCCGCGGCGCGACGCGTGAGCACGCCCACGCGCGCGATCCGCCACGCGCCCATCGCCAGGAAGATGGTCAGGACGACGGGGAATTCCTCCGGCAGCAGCGACATGCCGATCGCGATCCCCGCAAGCAACGCCTGCAACCAATCGCCGCGAGATATGCCGAACAGCAAGACGACCGCCACGGTGAGCATCGCAGCGCCCGCCGCCGCGACGCGAACGATCCGCGCGATCTGACGGCGCAATCCCGGCGTCTCGAACTCCAGCACCGCGAGCGATCGCCCGATCCGCCCCATCTGGCTCGCCGTCCCTGTCGCGATCACGCGCGCGACGCCGCTGCCTCGCGTGATCATCGAGCCGGCGTAGACGAACGGCTGATCGTCCCCGCCCGGGACCGGCGCGGCATCGGTATCCTCAAGGACAGCCGGCCGCTTACGGACGGGCGCGGATTCGCCGCTGAGCAAGGATTCATCCGCGGCGATGTCATCCGCTTCGATCAGCACGGCATCTGCAGCGACTCGATCGCCTTGGCCCAGCAGCAGGATATCCCCCCGTACCAGTGCCGCCCCCGGAACGCGGAGGGTTTCTCCATCCCGAATGACCAGCGCGCGCGGCGCTGCGAGCGTGCCGAGCGCGTCAAGAACATGCTCCGTGCGGCTTTCCTGGATGATCGTGACGATCACCGAAAAGCCCGCGAACGCCCCGAGAATCGCCGCCTCGACCGTCGAGCCGAGCAGGAGATAGACCAGCCCGCCGATCAGCAGCAGGCCGAACATGGGCTCCCGAAGAACGTCCGCGATGATCGCCAGTTCGGACCGGCGACGGGCCGTCGGCAAGGTGTTGGGCCCATCCGCGGCGAGCCGAGCGGCGGCCTCGGTCGCCGACAGGCCGGTCGCCGCGGGTCCGGATCGTCGCCCTTGCGGCATCGCGGATTCAAATCCCATTCGCCGTCCTCTCTTCAGGGCGGCGTAAACGCGCGGCGCGCTCGCTTCACTAAGGGCAATTACGGACCCGCCGACGCGATCCGCGCAGTCACCGGCTGGGCTGCATCATGGCGATGAGCATTACCCAGAAATCGGATTGCAGGCGCGACCACCATTGCGCCAGCCACAACAGGATTCCTCCCGCAGCCAATGCGCCGATCGCCCGCCGGATCGCGCGCGGCATCGACGGGCGACCCGGTGCGGCATCAGGCGGCGACCTGCTCACGGCGACCTCGTCTTGACGACATGGCGATACCGGGCGCCAACGGCAGGTCGAGCATGACGATCGTGCCGCATCCCGCCCGACTGCGCAGTCGAAACCGGCACCCAACGCGATCGGCCCAGCGCTTGATCCGGGACAGACCATTGCCCTGCAGCGCTCGCCTGCGCAGCATCGACAGCTGCTGATCGTCTAAACCGCATCCCGTGTCCGCCACCAGCACCCAGGCGCGCGCGCCGATCCGCCGCGTGCGGAGCTGAATGACGCCGTGGTCGCCAATCGCCCGACGCGCATTCCAGACCAGCTCGATCAGAACGTCTTCGATCCCCTGCATCCCCTGGTCGATCGGAAGCGGCGCGGCGCACAGGCGCGTTTCCAAGGCAATCCGCGGCCCGACCAGCCCATCGAATGCCGGCATCAGCTCGGCGATCCGCGAATTGAGATCGTTCGAGCCGGCGCGAGGTGCAGACACACGGCCAAGCAATCGCGTCGAGATTTCGCCGCCGCGCATCGCCGCCTGATCGATTGCGTAGAGCAGCAATGACGCCCGGTCGGGCAGCGCCATGTCCTGCATCAGATGAGCGCTCGATGCCACGACGCCGAACAG
>JBQCEK010000397.1:0-7851 GCA_051960335.1 Sphingomonas sp. | reverse complement strand
CGAGGGTGTCGCGAAGGGGGCCTATGTGCTCGCCGACAGCGACGATCCGCAGGTGATCCTGATCGGCACCGGTTCGGAACTGGCGCTGGTCGCCGAGGCGCATGAAAAGCTGAAGGCCGAGGGTATTCGCAGCCGCGTCGTCTCGATGCCGAGCTGGTATCGCTTCGAGCTGCAATCGGACGATTACAAGCAGAGCGTGCTGCCCGATGGCGTCACCGCGCGGCTCGCGGTCGAAATGGGCGGCGAGATGGGTTGGGATCGCTACGTCGGCCGGCGCGGCCGGACGATCACCATGTCGACCTGCGGCGCAACGGCGCCGATCGCCAAGCTGGCGGACAAGTTCGGGTTCACCGTCGACAATGTCGTGAAGGTGGCCAAGGAAATGATTGGAAACTGATGTCGTCACCCCAGCGAAAGCTGGGGTCTTTCGGTAACTGGGAGACCCCGGCTTTCGCTGGGGTGACGTGAGAACGAAGGATGAAATAGAGATGGGCAAGCTCAACGACCTCGAAGCGTTCGGCCAGGCGGTGTGGCTCGATTTCGTCGATCGCAAATTTCTCGAGCAGGGCGGCCTCAAGAAGCTCGTCGAGGAGGACGGGCTGGCGGGGGTGACCTCGAACCCGTCGATCTTCGAAAAGGCGATGGGGCATGGTACTGCCTATGACGACAGCCTCGCCGACTACGATCTCGCGCATCCCGACGCGGCGACGATCGATCGCTACGAAGCGCTCGCGGTGCAGGATATCAAGGCGGCGGCGGATACGTTGCGGCCGGTGTATGATCGGCTGAACGCCAAGGACGGGTATGTCAGCCTCGAAGTCTCGCCGTATCTCGCCGACGATACCGATGCGACGATCGCGGAAGCGGCCAAGCTGTGGATGATGGTCGACAAGCCCAATCTGATGATCAAGATCCCCGGCACAGACGCCGGCGCCCCGGCAATTTCGGCGACGATCGCGGCAGGGATCAACGTGAACGTCACGCTGTTGTTCGGGCTGGAGGCGTACAAGAAGGTCGCGCTGGCCTATGTCGCCGGGCTGGAGCAGCGCGTCGCCAAGGGCGAGCCGATCGACCGGATCGCCAGCGTCGCGAGCTTCTTCGTCAGCCGCATCGATAGCAAGATCGACGCGAAGATCGACGAACTCGGCAGCGATGAGGCCAAGGCGATCCGCGGCAAGGTGGCGATCGCCAACGCCAAGATGGCGTATCAATGGTATCTTGAGTTCCTGAAGACCGATCGCTGGCAAACGCTCGCCGCCAAGGGGGCGATGCCGCAACGCCTGCTGTGGGCATCGACCGGCACCAAGGACAAGGCCTATTCCGACGTGCTCTATGTCGACACGCTGATCGGCAAGGACACCGTCAACACGCTGCCCCCGGCGACGATGGATGCGTTCCGCGATCATGGCACGCCGGCAGAGACGCTGACCGCGGACATCGACGACGCGAGGCATGTGCTGGCGGAGGCCGACCGGTTGGGCCTCGATCTCGACGGCGTGACCGAAACCTTGGTCGAGGAAGGCGTGCAGTCTTTCGCCAAGGCGTTCGACACGCTGCTCGCCTCGATCGCCGCGAAGCATCCCGCGACGGCGTGACCTGACCTCCAATCGCCCTGAGCTTGTCGAAGGGCGTCATCACGGGCTTCGACAGGTTTAGCCCGAACCGGGGGGTTCTGGAATCCTTGAGGAGAAAAACATGAAGATCGGCGTCATCGGACTTGGCCGCATGGGCGGCAACATCGCACGGCGATTGATGCAGCACGGCCATGAGGTGGTGGTGTGGGATCGATCGGGCGAGGCGGTGGCCGATGTCGCAAAGGACGGCGCGATTGCCGCCGACGGGCTTGCCGACATGAAGGCGAAGCTGGGCGAATCGGCCACCTTCTGGGTGATGCTGCCCGCCGGCGCGCCGACCGAAAGCACGATCGCCGAGCTCGCCGAAAAGGGCGAGAAGGGCGATACCGTGATCGACGGCGGCAACACTTTCTACAAGGACGATATCCGCCGCGCGAAGAGCCTGCGCGAGAAGGGCATGCATTATATCGACGTCGGCACCTCGGGCGGGGTCTGGGGGCTGGAGCGCGGCTATTGCATGATGATCGGCGGACCGGCCGACGAGGTGAAGCGGCTCGATCCGATCTTCGAGGCGCTGGCGCCGGGGCTGGGCACGATCCCGCGGACCAAGGAACGCAAAGGCGATGCCGATCCGCGCGCGGAAAAGGGCTATATCCACGCCGGCCCCGCCGGATCGGGGCATTTCGTGAAGATGGTTCACAACGGCATCGAATACGGGCTGATGCAGGCTTATGCCGAGGGCTTCGACGTCCTGAAGGGCAAGTCGTCCGACAAGCTGCCCGAGGACGAACGGTTCGACATCAACCTGACCGACGTTGCCGAGGTGTGGCGGCGCGGCAGCGTGATCTCGTCATGGCTGCTCGATCTCACCGCTTCGGCGCTGGCGGGCGATCAGATGCTCGAGAAATTTTCCGGCAACGTCGCCGATTCGGGCGAAGGGCATTGGACGATCGAAGCGGCGATGGAGGAAGCGGTGCCGGCCAATGTGCTGACCGCCGCGCTGTTTGCGCGCTATCGCAGCCGGGTGGAGCATACGTTCGGCGACAAGCTGCTGTCCGCGATGCGCTTCGGCTTCGGCGGGCATGTCGAGATTCCGCAATGACGTTGGTCGTCTGCGATGTCGACGGCACGTTGGTCGATTCCAAAAAGAACCTGAGCCCCGGCAATCGCGCCGCGATCGCCCGGCTGGAGGAAGCCGGCATCGGCTTCACCATCATCAGCGCGCGGCCGCGATCGGGGATGATCTGGATCGCCGATGCGCTGTCGCTCGACGCGCCGATGGGAGCGTTCAACGGCGCCCTGGTGTTCCGGCGCGATGGCACGGTGGACGAGCATCACGTGATCGACGCGGGTGTCGCGCGCGGGATGTTCGATCTCATCGGCGACGCGCCGGTCGATCGCTGGGTGTTCGCCGGCAACCATTGGTACGCCTCGACCGGGGAGGGCGTTCATGTCGAGCATGAGCGCCGCGCGTCGAACCAGGAGCCGGTCATCCGCCGCGATTTCGGCGACTTGCTCGATCATGCCGACAAGATCACCTTCGTCAGCGACGATGCGGCGCTGCTCGCTGGCTTGCACGAACGCGCGACGGCGCGGTTCGGCGACGCGGCGACGGTAGTGCAATCGCAGACCTATTATCTCGACGTGACGGCGAAGCGCGGCAACAAGGGCGACGGCATCAGCGCACTGGCCAAGGCGATGGGCGAATCGCTGGGCGATACGATCGCGATCGGCGATCAGGCCAATGACATCGCGATGTTCGAGCGCGCCAGCCGCGCGATCGCGATGGGCAATGCCACCGATGCCGCGAAAAAGGCCGCGGATGAAATCACCACCAGCAATGATGACGACGGCGTCGCCCATGCGATCGATACGATGATCCTGAAGGAAGACGCATGAAGCGGCTGGTCGCGTTCGATCTCGACGGCACGCTGGCGCTCAGCAAGCAGGCGATCGAGCCCGATATGGGCGAGGCGCTGGCCGATCTGCTGGCGGTCGCCGATGTCGCGGTGATTTCGGGCGGGGATTGGCCGCAGTTCGACAAGCAGGTGGCGAGCCGGCTGCCCGCGCGCGCCGATCGATCGCGGCTGTGGCTGATGCCGACGACGGGCACCAAGCTCTATACCTTTCGCGATGGCCGATGGTCGCCGGTCTATGCCGAATTGTTCGATGAGCACGAGAAGAAGGCGATCATCGCCGCGTTCGACGATGCGTTGCAAGCGACCGGCTTCGTGCCGGAAAAGAGCTGGGGCGAGCGGATCGAGGATCGCGGCAGCCAGATCACCTTTTCGGCGCTCGGGCAGCAAGCGCCGCTCGACGCCAAGGACGCATGGGACCCCGATCACGCCAAGCGCAAGGTGATTCAGGCGGACCTGAAAAAGCGGTTGCCCGGACTGGCGATCAACATCGGCGGATCGACCTCGATCGACATCACGCGCGAGGGCGTGGACAAGGCCTATGGCTTGAAGAAGCTGAGCAAGGAAAGCGGCATCGCGCTGGATGCGATGCTGTTCCTCGGTGATGCGATCTTTCCCGGCGGCAACGATTACCCGGCGAAGGAGCTGGGGCTGGATACGGTGCGCGTGCGCGATCCGCAGGAAACGATGAGCGTGATTGCGGCCATTGTCGCTTGTCTCAAGCGCTGATCGGGCGCCTGACCGGAATTCCCGCCGCCGCAAGTGCGGCATGCGCATCGGCGATGCTGGCCTCGCCGAAATGGAAGATCGAGGCGGCGAGCACGGCCGAGGCATGGCCGTCCTGAATACCGGCGACGAGATCGCTCAGGCCGCCGACGCCGCCCGAGGCGACTACCGGCACCGATACCTGGTCGGCGATCGTTCGAATCAGCTCGAGATCGTAGCCGTCGCGGGTGCCGTCGCGGTCCATCGAGGTGAGGAGCAATTCACCCGCGCCGAGCTCGGCGAGCCGAAGCGCGTGGGCGATGGCGTCGATCCCGGTTTCGCGCCGTCCGCCGTGGGTGAACACCTCCCAGCGTCCCTCGCCGACGCGCCGCGCATCGACCGAGGCGACGCAGCACTGGCTGCCGAACCGCTCGGCGATCTCGGCGACCAGCTCGGGCCGCGCCACCGCGGCCGAATTGACCGCGACCTTGTCCGCGCCGGCGAGCAGCAGCGCGCGCGCGTCCTCCGCCGTCCGCACCCCGCCGCCGACGGTGAGCGGCATGAAGCACACTTCCGCCGTCCGTCGCACGACGTCGATCAGCGTGCCGCGCGCCTCGTGGCTGGCGGTGATGTCCAGGAAGCAGAGTTCGTCCGCCCCCGCCGCGTCATAGGCGCGCGCCTGCTCGACCGGATCGCCCGCGTCCTTCAGATCGACGAAATTGACGCCCTTGACGACGCGGCCATTGGCGACGTCGAGACACGGGATGACGCGAGCCCGGACGGTCATCGAACGGTCTTAGGCTTTTCAACCGTCGTTCCCGCGAAAGCGGGAACCCATCGCGCGCCGTTCCGACGGACGTAGCCGTTCGAGATGGGCCCCCGCTTTCGCGGGGGTGACGGGAAAGGCGCGATCACGCCGCCCTCGCCACGCTGAGCGCCGCCGCGAGATCGAGCCGGCCGTCGTAGAGCGCGCGGCCGGTGATGACGCCCTCGATTCCGTCTCGGGCGTGGAGCGCGAGGATGTGTATATCGGAGATCCCCGCGACTCCGCCGCTCGCGATGACCGGTAGGTCGGTCGCGCGAGCGAGGTCGACGGTCGCCTCGATGTTGACGCCTTTGAGTAACCCGTCGCGGCCGACATCGGTAAACAACAGGCTGGCGACGCCGGCGTCCTCGAAACGGCGCGCCATATCGACCACCGAGACGTCCGACACATCGGCCCAGCCTTCCGTCGCGACCATCCCGTCGCGCGCGTCCACCGCGACGACGATGCCGCCGGGGAAGTCCCTGGCGGCGGCGCGGACCAGATCGGGGTCTTTCAAGGCGGCGGTGCCGATCACGACGCGCGCGACGCCGATGTCGAACCAGCGCTCGATCGCCGCGCGCGTGCGGATGCCGCCGCCGAGCTGGACGTAGCCCGGGAACGCCTCGACGATCCGGCCGACGACCTCGCCATTGACCGAATCGCCCGCGAACGCGCCGTCCAGATCGACGACGTGGAGATGTTCTGCCCCCGCTTCGGCGAAGGCCAGCGCCTGCGCGGCGGGATCGTCGCCGTAGATCGTCGCGCGGTCCATATCGCCTTCGGCGAGACGAACGACCTGGCCACCCTTCAGGTCGATCGCGGGGAAGACGATGAGGGTCATGTGATCCTCCCCGCGCGCAGCGGGGGGAGGGGGACCGCTCGCGCAGCGAGTGGTGGAGGGGTGGTGCGGCTGTACGATGCGCTCGTGGCGAGGCCCCTCCACCAAGCCGCTTCGCGGCTTGGTCCCCCTCCCCATTCTGGGGAGGATCTGATTACGGTCGCCATGCCAAAAACCTTTCGAGCAGCGCGATGCCGTAGCGCTGGCTCTTTTCGGGGTGGAATTGCACGCCGAGCATGTTGTCGCGGCCAATCGCGGTGGTGACGGGGCCGGCGTGATCGGTGGTCGCGAGCACGGCGTCGCCGGTGAAGGCGTAGCTGTGCAGGAAATAGGCCTCGCCGGCTTCGATCAGCGGATGGGGTACGGTGGGCGTCACATCGTTCCAGCCCATGTGCGGCACCTTGGCGGCGGGTGACGCGGGTGCGAGCAGGCGCACCGTGCCGGGAATCCAGCCGAGCCCCTTGTGGACGCCGAGTTCTTCGCCGGTATCGGCCATCAGTTGCATGCCCACGCAGATGCCCAGAAACGGCACGCCCCCGCCACGCACGCGCCGCTCGAGCGCCTCGACCATGCCGGGCACGCCGCGCAACGCGCCCGCACACGCGCCGAACGCGCCGACGCCGGGAAGCACGATGCGATCGGCGCGGCCAACGGCTTCCGGGTCGGCAGTGATCGACAGGTCGGCGCAGCCCGCGGCTTTCAGCGCGTTGGCGACGGAGTGGAGATTACCCGCGCCATAATCGATCAGCGCGACGCTCATGCGAGCAGGTCGGCGATGCCCGGTGCGGCGAAACTCGCGTTGAACGGCACCACCTCGACCGTGGCGACGCCGCTCGTCACGAACGGATCGCTTTTGGCGATCTGGGTCACCTGATCGGCGAAACCGCGCGCCAGGATCACGCCGCCGGTGCGCGGCGTGCGGCGGCCGGCGACCAGGAATACGCCTTCGTCGAAGCCGACCTCAAGCCAGTCGACATGCGCCTTCATCTGCCGATCGACGTCGTCGAGCGGCGCGACATAGGTGAGCAGGATGATGCAGAGCGGCCCTTCGGAGCGATAGCCGTCCGCCATCACAGCGTGCCTTTGGTGGAGGGAATCGCATCCGCCTTGCGCGGATCGATCTCGACCGCCTGGCGCAGCGCACGGGCCAGCCCCTTGAACGCCGATTCGGCGATGTGATGGTTGTTCTGCCCGTAGAGCGTTTCGATGTGCAGCGTGACGCCGGCGGTCTGCGCGAAGCTGTGAAAGAAATGCTCGAACATCTCGGTATCCATCTCACCAAGGCGCTTCTGCGAGAATTCGGTCTTCCAGACGAGGAACGGCCGCCCCGAAATGTCGATCGCGACGCGGGTCAGCGTTTCGTCCATCGGGCTCAGCGCCTCGGCATAGCGACGGATGCCGCGCTTCTCGCCCAGCGCCTTGGCAATCGCCTCGCCGATCGCGAGCCCGGTATCCTCGACGGTGTGATGCTGATCGATGTGCAGATCGCCCTTGGTGACGACGTTGAGATCGATCAGCGAATGGCGCGAGAGCTGTTCGAGC
Source organism: Sphingomonas sp. (assembly GCA_051960335.1). GTDB lineage: Bacteria > Pseudomonadota > Alphaproteobacteria > Sphingomonadales > Sphingomonadaceae > Sphingomonas. The sequence goes on along the minus strand of JBQCEK010000397.1, from coordinate 471 downwards.
ATGTGATCGAAAAAGCCGATGCCGGTTGCCACCTGATAGACCCCGGCGCCATCGAGATCGACGGTGACGTCGATGCTGGTTTCGCTGGTGCGGCGGCTGATCGTGGCGGTGCGCATGCCTGTTCCCATAGCGTTTCCGCTCCGCCATGCAATCTTGACCCGATGGCAAAGTCCGCTAACCCATGAGGCATGACAGATGGCCTGCCCGATAGCCTGATTCCCTATGACGAGATCGTCCAGGAGGCGCTGCGCGCCGTGGTCGGCCGCGTGCTGGGCTCGGTCGCCGAGGGCGGGCTGCCCGGCGACCATCATTTCTACATCACCTTCAAGACGCAGGCCGCCGGCGTCGATATTCCGCAGCGCCTGATTGAGCGTTTCCCTGACGAAATGACGATCGTGCTGCAGAATCGCTATTGGGACCTGATCGTCGATGACGAGCGCTTTTCGGTCGGCCTGAGCTTCAATCAGGTGC
>JBQCEK010000396.1:0-3323 GCA_051960335.1 Sphingomonas sp. | reverse complement strand
GTTACCCGGAGACCCACGCGAAGCTATCGATCGGCGCACGATCGGCGGCGACATGGCTGATACGATGAGCCTGTCGGCGCGCCAGATCTGGCAGGTGATCCGCCGCCACTGGCGATTGCTGGCGATCGTCGTCGGCACGTCGGTGACGCTCGCGCTGGTGTCGCAGCTGATGACGACGCCGATCTACGAATCGGTCGCGCTGGTTCAGGTGGAGCTCAACGAAACCGCTGACGCGCGCCAGGATGAAGTGGCGGCGCGCGATCAGTTGCGCGTTGCCAACGAAGCCCGCACCTATCGCTCGCGGTCGCTGGCCGAGAAAGTGGTGCGCGACATGGGGCTGATCTATGATCGCCGGTTCATGGGTGACGCGGTCGTCCCGAAAGGCCAGCCGGCGCCCGGCGCGGCCGATCGCGCCACCACCCGCTTGCAGTCGATGGTCGATATCTCGAGCCAGACCGGCTCGGACTTCATCGACATCGCGGTGCGAACGCCTTCTCCCGAATTGTCGGCGGCGATTGCCAACCAGTTCGTCATCAGCCTGCGCGCGCGCCGCCTCAATCAGCGCGGGCTGCGCAAGCAGGAACTGGCCGGCGCGCTCGACAGCGAAGTTGCCCGGCTCGGCCTGCAGGCCAAGCGCGCGGACGATCAGGTCGCGGCGTTCCGGCGCGCGAACAACATGCCCGCCGGCGCGGGCGGGGCGGAGGATTACGCGCAATTCAATCGGATCGAGGTGGAATCGGCCTCGGCCAATGGCATGCGTGCCGCCGATGCAGCGCGATCGGCCGGCGATTCGCGCGCAGCGGCGATGCGGACGATCGCCGGCGCCACGTCACCCCTGCTCGATCAGCAGCAGCGCCAATATGACGAGCTTACCACGCAGCGGTCGAGCCTTGGCGTCATGTATGGCGCCGGCCATCCCGATATCCAGCGCATCGACGCCCAACTGGCCGAGCTGCGCACCGGCATGGCGGCGGAACGGGCGAGGGTGACCGCCAATGAGAGCGCCAAGATGGCATCGGATACGGCGCGTGACCAAGCGCTGGCCGCCAGCGTCGCCGCCGCGGCATCGGCGCGCGCCAGCCAGCTGGCGGGTCAGTTGAGCGCGCTCAAGAGCCGAATTTTCTCGAACGTGCAGAATACGCCGCAACTGGCCGAGCTCGAGCGCCAGGCCGACGTTGCGCACCAAGCCTATGCCGCCGTTGCCCAGCGCGCCGAGACGGTGAAGGCGGGGCTCGATTCTGGCGGAATCAACTCGTGGCTGGTGTCGCCGGCGGTCGCCTCCGACGTGCAGGCCGCGCCGAATCCGAAGCGCACCGTCGCTGCCGCCTTCATCGGGTCTGCAATGCTGGGCTTGCTGCTGGTCTATCTGATCGAGCTGTTCGACAACAAGCTGCGCACGAGCGAGCAGATCCGCCGCCTGTTCCGCCTGCCCACCTTCGGCATGTTCCCGGAAATCGTCGGCGCCTCCGCTCGTTCGCCCGAGGAAAGCCCGGTGCTGCTCGATCCGCAATCGCTGTTCGCCGAAGTCGCGCGATCGCTGCAGGCCGAGGTGGCGCAAATTCCGCACGAGGGCTCCACCCAGTCGGTACTCGTTACATCTCCGCTGCCGGGCGACGGCAAATCGACGGTGGCGCTGAGCCTGGTCGCGGCGGCATCGGCGATGGGGCGGCGCGCGGTCGTGGTCGATCTCGATTTGCGTCGTCCCGGTCTCCTGCAGGATATCCAGCGCGAAGTTGAAGGGCCCGATCTGGTCGATTACCTCACCGGATCCGCCGATATGCGGCGGCTGCTGCCGCCCTCCACCGCGCCCGGCGAGCGTGAGATCGATACGTTCAAGCCGGTTGTCATCTCGACGCGGGAGCCGGTGCGCGATCCGGCCTCCCTGATCCGGGTCGGCCGGCTGCGCACGCTGGCCGCTGAATTGCGCGAGCGGTTCGATCTGATCGTGATCAACGCGCCAGCGACGCTGGCCGTGCGCGATGCTCGCACGCTGACCGATATTGCGGATACCACGCTGGTGGTGCTCAGCTGGGGCAAGACGACGATCGAGCAAATGCGTGCGACGCACCAGCTGCTCCAGGGCAAGATCGACGCCGTCGTGTTCAATCAGGTGGATTATGCCGAGCACGCGCGGCGCGGCTATGGCGACGCTGTCCAATTCTATGTCGATTCCTCGACGTATTACAGCGGCCCCATCCCGCGGCGTCGGTCGCTGGGTGAACGGTGGCGCGATCTGTTCGGGCGCATTGCGCCGGCGCATGCCGGATAGCGCCGCGCCCTTCATCGCCGAGGGGGCTGACGGTCGGCAACCGCAGGGGGGGCGGGCCCAGGCGAATATTCTGGTGATCGACGGCAACGCCTTCAGCCGCTCCTGCACGCTCGCCGGTCTGGGGGATGTCGCGGAATTCGTCGTCGAAGGCGCTGCTACCGTCGATTTGGCTGATGAGACGTCTCCGGACATCGTGCTGGTCCAGCATCACCCCGGCGATGCGCCCGAAGAGCTGAGCGGCCGGTTGCGGGGAGCGCGGCGCGCCTGGCCGCAGGCGGTGGTTGCGGTCATGTCCAATGCCGCGCCCGCGATCGCGGTCGTCGCGCTGCGATCGGGCGCCCAGATCGTTCTGCCCAGTGATGCCGGCCTCGATATCGTCGTCGCCGCGATCCGGATGACGCGGTTCGCCCTGGCGGTATTGCCTGTCGAGGTTCTGTCGCCGCTTCGCGAAGCGGCGGATGCGGCTTCGCTGGATCAACGCCGCCCCAATCCCGAAGACCCGCCCGCCTTGCGCGGAAAGCAACTCGAACACCTCACACCACGTCAGCGCGACGTGATCGGCGTCCTCGCCATCGGCCTGTCCAACAAGGCGATCGCCCGCCGGCTGGGAATCAGCGAAAGCACCGTGAAAGTCCACATCCGGGCGATCATGTCCGCAACCGGCGTGAGCAACCGGACGCAATTGGTTGCCCGATTTTTGGGACCCGGGTGACGTCAGACCGCGCCGATCATCAGCGTGACTTGGCCGTTGCGCCGATCGATCGCCCCGGCCGACGCCGCGTTGCCGGCGTAGAGAACGCGGTGCAGCGTCGGTGTGAGGCCAAGCGTGCGCCGCGCCAGATTGCCCGGAAAGACCGCCAAGGAATCGAGCCCGACAGGCAATTCGTGCCACTGCCCTTTCGCGAACACTTCGGTGCGAACGCTCTGTCGCTGCCCCGACAGCGCGGTGAAGTGCCGTTCGGCGGTATGCGCCCGCTCGACGACGACGTCGCCATCGTTCAGCCGTGCCCGCGGATCGGCCGCGGCGCGGCGCGCGTTGATGCGTGCGACGATC
>JBQCEK010000395.1:0-15709 GCA_051960335.1 Sphingomonas sp. | reverse complement strand
GGCGACGTCGATCGCGCCATATTCGCGGTCGGGCGCCCCGGCCAGCGCCGCGCCCAGCAGGTCCACGCCGATCCGCGTCACCGGCATCAGCATCGCTGGCGTCAGCGCCGCGCCGCGCCGCGCCAGCGACGCCATATGATCGCCCAGCAGCCCGGCTTGCTCGATCGCCAGCACCTCGCCATGCAAACGCCGCGGTGAGGGCGCCAGCCGCGCCACGCGCTCGCGCGCCATGCTCATCGTCACGATATGCGCTGAAGGCGCGCGGTTGCGCGCCGGCCGCGTCATGTCCATCAGCAGCACTTCGCCGGGGCGCACGCGGCGGAAGCCCTCGCCGCCATCGGCATGGAATTCGCCCGCCACCACCAGTGTCAGCGTGAAATGCTCCATCGCATCGCGTCGCACGCGGCTGTCGTCGCGCTCATGCGCCACGCCGCTCAGCCGGCGATCGTAAAGCAGCGCGCGATCGAGCCGCCATCCCGTCATCGTCACGCGAAAATCGTCGCCGATCGCCGCCACGTCGGCGCCCGGCGCATAAAGCTGTCGATAGGCGTCGAATCGGTCACGCTGGCCAAGCGCCGCGCTGTCATAACCGAACTGGCCCGATGCGATTGTCACCGAATGCGCCCCCCAAACGCTGCCGAAATCAATCGGTTGGCACCGCCTGCGTGCGATAGCGCAGCGACGCCCGGCACAGCAAGTGCCCGATCGTCGCGATCAGCAGCGCGGCGACGGCAATCGCGCCAAGCGCGCGCGCCAGGGCGGAGCCGCTCGCCCCGCCGAGATCGCTCAGCGCCCCGGTCAGCAGCGGCGCCAGCCCCACGCCGATCAGGGTGATCAGCGCGAAGAACAGGCTGTTGGCACGTCGCCGGCGCATGAGCGGCGTGATCGATTGAACCGCCGCCAGCCCGGCCAATGCCGCGACTCCCAGCGCCAGATCAGCGATCACCAGCGCTGTCGCCGCTGCGGGTGCGCTCTCAGCCCCCAGCGCCGCGATCGCCGCGCCGGAGAGGATCAGTGCCAGCGCCACGGTTCGCACCGGCCAGCGCCGCCATGAGGGATGACGATCGAGCCACCGCCCGCCGAGCCACTGGCCCAGCGGCGTTGCCATCAGCGTCGCCGCGCCGGCCAGCATCGCTGCGTGCGCCGGGGTCATTCCCGCGCTTCGCGTCAGCAACAGCGGATACCACGCCCCGATCGACTGGATCATCATCACCGGCGCGATCGCGCTCGCCGCGCAACCGATGAAGCCGATCCACCCCGGTCCGCTGGGTGATGCCTCGGTTGCCGGTGTCGGTCGTGGAGACGGCGCGGGCGTCGTCGGTCGCCACCACGCCAGCACCGCCAACAACGCCAGATTGGGCGCGGCGGTGATCACGAAGACACCGCGCCAATCGGCCACGACCCCCGGCACGCGCCATTCGAGCGTCAGCAGCATCGCGATCAGCAATCCGGTGACCAGCACCGCGCTCGATCGTCCCGTCGTGCTCGCGGTCGTGAAGCGCGCGGTCGCGCGGCCCAAGGCGGCGTCGCGGCCGCTGTTCGCGATCAGCGTCGCGGCGGCCGGCACGAACAGCCCCTGGCCCGCGCCGATCGCCAGTTCACCCGCAACATAGCCGCGCCAGGTCGCCGCGAAGGCCAGCGACACGGCGCCTGCCGTCCATAGCGTCATGCCGATCAGGATCGGCGCGCGCCGCCAGCGCCCGCCGTCGATCAGCGCCATGCCGATCGCGACGGTCGCATAGGCGAGCGCTGCCGCCGTCGAGATCGCGAAGCCGAGCGCGGCATCGTCCAGCGCCAGCTCGCGCCGAAGCATCGCCGCCCCGGCACTCGGCACCGCGCGATCGAAATAGGCGAGGAAAACCGCTGCCGTCAGCGCGAGCGTGATCGGCCTTGCGTCCGCGCGCCTGTCCGAATCGTTGCCCCCCATGCGTTTGCGAATAGCGCGGCGCGGCGCGGCTGCACAGCGGCGGGGTGGCCGGGGTTTCCGCTCTCCGGTGTCCTCATGTCGGGTCGCTAGGCATGCGAACCCCGAAGAGCGGCCCGCCCGGCTGGCAATGCCAGCTGGACGAAGATCGCCGCGGCAGCTCCCCCGAGCGTTCGCGAACGCGTGACGATCGTGCCGGAGATCGGCCACCCGACGTCGATCGTCGCGCTGCCGCATGGCCCGGTGGCGGCCAGGCCGCCCTCGCCCCCCGGCGAAATCACGCTCAAGCCAATGCCTCAGTTCGATAATCGCGACAATATCGCTGCGTCTCAATCGTGAGACAGGTCGATGGCGGCGCTGGGGGCTCCGCCTCAGCGCGCCGCGACGTCGGCGATGGCCGCCCAGGCGGCGATCTCGTCATTGAAGTGGTGGGCGACCAGCACATCGCCGGCGCGGCCGTGCTCGGGATCGACTTCCGCCGAGCCGCGCCACTCATAGGTCGCGTTGCCCGACAGCCGCACCATGCCGTCCGCCTCGGCCTGGCCGCGCACCAGCCCGCCAGCGTTCAGCACGGTCACTTCGCCGCCGAAGCCGATCCGCCCGGTCAACCCGGCGGCATAGACGGATGCCGCCATCGCGCTGCCGCAACTGTTGGTCAGCCCCACCCCGCGCTCGAAGGTCCGCACGAACAAAACCGCCGAATCGCGCTGTTCGACGAAACTCACGTTCGCTCGGTTGGGCAGCCAGTCCGGCGCCGCTTCGCAAAGCTGCCCAAGCCGCACGAGTTCGCTTTCGTCAACGGCATCGACGAACGACACGAGATGCGGGTTCGGCATCGCCACCGCCGTGAACGCCTGGGCCGCGGAAAGCGGCGGGATTGCCTGCTCGATCGTCTCCGCGCGATCGATCCTGAGCGGCCATGTCGTCGTGTCGATCGATGCCGGCCCAGCCGTTTCGCGCACGGTATAGACGCCCGGCGCCAACGCCGGATCGCGCGCCACCTCAGCCACCGAAGTCTTCAACCGCACCCGTGCCCGCTCGATGCCCAGCGCCTCGAATCCGGCCCGCGCCACGCAGCGCAAGCCATTGAGGCACGTTTCCGCCTCGCTGCCGTCTGCGTTGAACATCCGCATCCCGAAGGCGCAGCCGTCATCGCCCGAAGTCAGCAACAACAGCCCGTCGCCGCCGACGGGACCGGCGCGATCGGCCAGCGCGCGCGCGATGCCGCCCCATGTTTCATCGGGCAGATCGATCGACCGCGCGTCGATCATCGGAAAGTCGTTGCCGGAACCGTGACATTTGACGAAGTCGAGCCGCATGCGCTCGCTTCTAGCCCAACCGGTCCGACTTCGCCACGGGGTGCCATGGGCCAACGCACCGTTACAATTCTGGCGGTCCGCAGCGTCTTAGGCTAACAACGCACCATGATTGATGCCGCACTCACCCTCACAGGCGTTTCGAAGGCGTTCGACAAGCCTGTCATCACCGATCTCGACCTGACGATCGCGCCAGGCCAGCTTTATGCCCTGCTCGGCCCCAATGGCGCCGGCAAGACGACGACGCTCAGAATGGTGGTCGGCCTCACGCCGCCCGATCGCGGGCGAATCTCGATCTACGGGATCGACGTCGCGCGCGATCCGAATGCGGCCAAGGCGATCACCGCATGGCTGCCAGACGAGCCGATGATCTACGACAAGCTCAGCCCGTCCGAATATCTCGCCTTCGTCGCCGGGCTTTGGCGAATCCCGCCCGACGAGGCGGCAGCGGAGGCGGAGCGGCTGTTGCGCTGGCTGGAACTGTGGGATGTGCGCGATACGCGCTGCGAAGGCTTTTCGCGCGGGATGAAACAGAAGGTCGCGCTTGCCGGCGCGTTGATCCACAAGCCGCAGCTGCTGATCCTGGATGAGCCGCTGACCGGGCTCGACGCCGCGATGGCGCGCAGCGTGAAAGACGTGCTGCGCGCGCATGCCGATGCCGGGCATACGGTGATCGTCACCACGCACATCCTGGAAGTCGCCGAGCGGCTGGCCGATCGGATCGGCATCATCGCCGGGGGCAAGCTCCACGCCGAAGGCACGCTCGCCGAATTGCGCGCGCTGGCCGGATCGGACGACGCGACACTCGAGGATACCTTCATCCGGCTGACGCAGCCGGCCGAGCCCCTCGCCGCCTGATGCTGGGCTGGATGATGCGCCATTCGCAGCCCGCCTCGTTCGGCTGGCTGCTTGCGCACGAAATGCGCGTCGCGATGCGCGCGCGGACCAACAAGGCAGTCACGCGCTGGATCGGCTATGCGCTGATCGCGGTGCTCCTTGGCTTCGGCCTTCTCGCCGCGCACGGCCTGCAGAACGTCGCCATCCCCATCAACGGCACGGCTCTGCTGATCGTGCTGACCGCAACGATCCTGCTGTTCAGCTTTATGACCACGCAGGCCGTGCTCGGCAGCCAGCGGACCTTGTACGAAGCAAACGACCTCGACCTGCTGTTTTCCGCGCCGATCCCTGCGCGAACCGTGCTGATGGCGAAATTGTGCGGCATCGCCGGCACGATCGTGCTGACCTTCGCCACGCTGCTGCTGCCGTTCCTTGTCCCGATCGCGGCGGTTGGCCATCCCGGCCTGTTCGGCGTCATCCCCTTGCTGGCCGCGGTCGCCCTGATCGCCGCGTGCGTCGGGCTTGCGATCACGCTGGTGCTGGCCCGCCTCGCCGGGCCGCGTGCCGCGCGCACCGCCGGGCAGATCGCCGCTGCGCTGCTGGGCGGCGCGGTGTTCCTGACGTCGCAGATCCTCAATGACGGTGGCCGCCATCGCGAATCGAGCGCGGTGACGGTGTTCGATCGGCTGCGCGACAGTGGCTTCGGCGACAGCGCGATCGGCCATTTGCCGGGCCGCGCCGCGTTCGGCGATCCAGCGGCGATCGCCATCCTGTTCGGCGGCGCCGTCCTTCTGTTTCTCGCGACCAGCATGATCTTCCGCCGCCTGTTCGAACGTGGCGTCACCGACGCCGGCCAGAGGCTCGGACGCCGCACGGCATCGAACAAGGCGATCGGACGACATTTCCACCCCACGTTGTTCGGCGCCGTGTTCGCCAAGGAATTCACGTTGCTGCGGCGCGATCCGGCGCTGGCGTTTCAGATCGTCCTTCGCCTCGTCTATCTCGCGCCGTTGATGCTGGTCGGCATCCGATCCAGCCGCGATTTGCCGATCGCGCCGAGCCTCGCCTTCATCAGCGTCGCCATTGCCGGCCAGCTCGTCGGCAGCTTCGCCTGGCTGGCGGTATCGGCCGAGGATGCCCCCGATCTGATCGCCGTCGCGCCGGTCGACAAGTCCGAGGTCGATCGCGTCAAGCTCGGCGCGGCGCTGGCGATGGCGACGCCGCTTGCCGTGCTGCTGCCGATCGCGATCGCGCTGCGCACCCCGATCGGCGCGATCATCACCTTGGCGATGACGGCCGGCGGCGGCGCGCTGGCGGGATGGATCGAACTCAAGCTCGGCAAGCCCGCCGAACGCAAGAGCTTCAATCGCCGCCGCCCCGGCTCGTTCGTCACCCGCATCCTGACGTTGCTGGTGACGATCGTGCTGGGCGGTATCGCCGCCGTCGCGGTCTATTTCGTCGGCTGATCGAACAGCCCGTCCTGCGTATCCTTGGGCGGCGCGATGCCGAGATGCTTCCATCCACCCGCATTGAGGCAGCGGCCGCGCGCGGTGCGGGCGACGAGGCCGAGCTGGATCAGATAGGGCTCGATCACTTCCTCGATCGTGTCGCGCGGTTCGGAAAGGCCCGCGGCGAGCGTCTCCACCCCGACCGGGCCGCCGCGATAGATGTCGGCGATCATGTGCAGATAACGCCGGTCCATCGCGTCGAGCCCGAGATGATCGACCTCGAGCCGATTGAGGGCGGCATCGGCAGTCTTGGCATCGACCGTCTCGGTGCCCGCGACATTGGCGAAATCGCGCACCCGGCGAAGCAGACGGCCGGCGATCCGCGGGGTGCCGCGCGAGCGCCGCGCGATCTCGCGCGCGCCATCGGGCGCGACATGGAGATCGAGCAGTCGCGCGGCGCGGGTGACGACATGTTCGAGCTCGTCGACGGTGTAGAAATGGAGCCGCACCGGGATGCCGAACCGGTCGCGTAGCGGGGTGGTGAGCAGCCCCTGCCGCGTGGTCGCGCCTACAAGCGTGAAATGCGGCAGATCGATCCTGACCGAGCGCGCCGACGGCCCCTCGCCGATCATCAGATCGAGCGCGCGGTCCTCCATCGCCGGATAGAGCACTTCCTCAACCGCGGGTTGAAGACGGTGGATCTCGTCGATGAACAGCACGTCGCCGTCTTCGAGATTGGTGAGGAGTGCCGCGAGATCGCCCGACTTGGCGATCACCGGGCCGCTGGTGGCGCGGAACCCCACGCCCATTTCACGCGCGATGATCTGCGCCAGCGTCGTCTTGCCGAGCCCCGGCGGGCCGAAGAACAGGACGTGGTCGAGCGCTTCGTTCCGCGATTTGGCAGCTTGCAGGAACACCCGCAGATTGTCGCGCGCGGCGGCCTGCCCGACGAACTCGTCGAGCGACTTGGGCCGCAGCGCAGCGTCCACATCCTCTGGCTGGCGCTGCGCGGTCAGGAGGCGATCGGCGTCACTCATCACAACAAAATCTGCTGCTGTGGAGATAATCGTTGCGGCCTCCGACAAAACTTTGCTCAGAGATCATCTCCACGACTTTCACTTCAAGCCGACCGCAGCGAGGATAACTCCCGAGACAAAAGCAACGATAGATGCCCAACCACACGCCTGGGCAGTCCATATAAACCGCAGCTCGCCCTTCATTTGTGCATTTAGGCTATCCTCCGTGCCTTCATTCCTAGCGCCATCAATGGCGACATGCAGCCAATATCCAGCCATGCGTTGAAGCCCCGGAATGGTGCGACCGACAAAGAACTGGCCGAGTCTGGCGTTCAAAAGCGCGAATAAGATTCCCGTCACAAACATAGCGATTGAAAATTCGAATAAGTCCGTTTGAATTTTAGAAGACGAGAGCAATGCGAGGGCCGCCCCTCCGTTTACAGCGAGAAGTGAAGCGTTTAGCCACTTATAGTTCGCGGAATGCTGTTCCCAAGCCACTCGCCGTAAATCTAAAACCGTTTGCAACTCTAACTTCGCCACCTCCCTTATCAAATTCTCGTCCGCCTCGCTGATCCCAGCGCCTCGGTAGCTCCTGTCCATCAATCGTGCTCGATATCGTCGCCGGTGATGCTCACCCACGGGTGACGGCGGTTTTCGAAGACCGAGAAGTGCGGCGGCGGGAAGGTCGGATCGGCGAAGGCGCCGAGCGGGATCGCGACGAGGCCGGGCATGCTCTCGTTGCGATAATAGACGCTCGAGCCGCAGGTCGCACAGAAACTCTGCGTCATCGCGCCGTTCTCGCCGGTGCGGGTCCAGTCGGTAGCTTTGCCGGTGATCGTCACGTCCTCATCATGAAAGCGCGCCTGCGCGGCGAAGGCGCTCCCCGAGCGGCGCTGGCAATTGAGGCAATGGCAGACCGAGATGCGGATCGGCTCGCCCGACACGTGGACGCGGAGCTGGCCGCATTGGCATTCGGCGTGGCGATCGGTCATTTCGATGCCTTTCTGAGCGCGAGGCGGACGAGCGCGTCGAGCGTAGCATCCGCGCCGAGTTCATCCTCGGCAGCTTTCACCGCGGCGGCGGCCTCCGCGGGCTTGAAGCCGAGATTGCCGAGCGCGGAGACGGCGTCGGCCGAGGCGCCGGTGGCGGCGACGGGCGTTCCCGCACCGCCGCCGAGCGCGATCGTGCCGGCCTTGTCCTTCAATTCGCGAACGATGCGTTCGGCGAGCTTGGGGCCGACGCCGTTGGCGCGCGCCACCATCGCCTTGTCCTGGCGCGATACGGCCAGACCCAGCTCGTCGGGCGCGAGCGTCGACAGGATCGCCAGCGCGACGCGCGCACCAACGCCCTGGACGCTGGTGAGGTGACGGAACCAGTCGCGCTCACCCGCTTCGGCGAAACCCATCAGGCGGATCGAATCCTCCGCCACCAGCATCTCGGTGTGGATCGTCACCGCCTCACCGATCGGGCCGAGGGCGCTGAGCGTGCGCGACGAGGCGCCGACGAGATAGCCGACCCCGGCGACGTCGATCACCGCATGATCTATGCCGGTCGAGGCGAGCAGGCCCTTGAGGTGTGCGATCATCGCCGCAGCGCCGCTTCGGCGGGGGTGAAGTGGAGAAAGTGGAGAGCGTCGCGCAGTTTTGGCTGGAGGCACGCGAAGGGCCGTGAACGAAGCGGACGGGATCGAGCGACGGTCATGTTTGGGACATAAGCAGAACGAGGGCGTGTAGGAAAGGGATTTCGGGGTTCCGGTCCCGCTCCGCCCGTCATTCCCGTGGAGGCGGGAACCGATCTCCTGCGGTTTCTCCAGGGGCGACCGTCGGGAGCTGGGTCCCCGCTTTCGCGGGGATGACGACTTTTATCGCGCGACGCGGCTCGCCGAGGCCAGATGATGCGCGTGGCAGATCGCGACCGCGAGCGCGTCGGCGGCGTCGGGCCCGTCGATCTTTACGCCCGGCAGCAGGCGGGTGACCATCGCGTGGACCTGCGCCTTTTCGGCATTGCCGACGCCAACTACCGCCTTTTTGATGAGGCGCGCGGCATATTCGCCAACGTCGAGCCCGGCGCGCGCGGCGGCGCAAATGACGACGCCGCGGGCCTGGCCAAGCTTGAGCGTCGATTGCGGATTGGCGTTGACGAACACCTCCTCGACGGCAGCGGCTTCAGGCGCGTGGTCGGCAATGAGGGCGGCAAGCATCGCATCGAGATGCGCGAGGCGGCGCGGGAGCGGGGCGGCGCTATCCGTCTTGAGCTTGCCGTTGGCGAGGTGCGACAGGCGGTTGCCCTCGGCGCGGATCAGCCCCCAGCCGGTGGTGCCAAGCCCGGGATCAAGGCCGAGGATCAACAAGAACCGATCCTCCCCTGGCAGGGGAGCTGGCATCGCATAGCGATGACGGAGGGGTGTGGCTGGTCGGCGAGGGGCGACACCCCTCCACCATTTGGCCCTGCCAAATGGTCCCCCTCCCCTTGCAGGGGAGGATCGAGAGTCACCCCAATTTCTCCATCACCTCGTCGGAGACTTCGTAATTGCCCCACACGGTCTGAACGTCGTCGTCGTCGTCGAGCGTGTCGATCAGCTTGAAGAGAGTCGCGGCGTCGGCTTCGCCGACCTCGACATTGTTCTGCGCGCGCCAGGCGAGCTTGACGCCTTCGGGTTCGCCGAGCGTCTTTTCCAGCGTCGCCGCGACTTCGTGAAGCGCCTCGACCGACGTCCAGATTTCGTGACCGTCGTCGCTCGACGACACATCTTCGGCGCCGGCTTCGAGCGCAGCCTCGAACACCTTGTCGGCGCTGCCCGCGCTCGCGGGGTAATTGATCAGGCCGAGCCGGTCGAAGCCGTGGCTGACCGAGCCGGCGGTGCCGAGGTTGCCGCCGTTCTTGCTCATCGCGGTGCGCACGTTGGTGGCGGTGCGGTTCCGGTTGTCGGTCAGCGCCTCGACGATCAGGCTGACGCCGCCGGGGCCGAATCCTTCGTAGCGGATTTCTTCGTAATTCTCGGTATCCGAACCGCTCGCCTTGTCGATCGCGCGCTGGATATTGTCCTTGGGCATCGATTGCGCGCGCGCCGCGGTGATCGCCGCGCGCAACCGCGCATTGGCGTCCGGATCGGGAATGCCCATCTTCGCCGCGACGGTGATTTCGCGGCTGAGCTTCGAGAACAAGGACGAGCGCTTCTTATCCTGCGCGCCCTTGCGGTACATGATGTTCTTGAACTTGGAATGGCCTGCCATCTTGTGCCTCTAGACTGGGGTCCGCGCGGTTCTAAGCATCATCGCAGCGCTTCGCCAGAGTGCGGCGCATCGCTCTCGATCGTCATTCTCGCGAAGCGGAACCCAGCTCCTGCCGTTTCGTCCAGACGATCCCGCAGGAGATGGGTCCCCGCTTTCGCGAGGATGACGACGGGATATCAGATCATGCCGAGCGCCTGCATATAGGTTTCGAGGATCGCTTCCTCTTCCTGATATTCTTCCTTCTTCTTCTTTCGGATCGACAGGATCTTGCGGATCGCCTTGGGATCGTAGCCGCGGCTCTTGGCCTCGGCCATCACGTCCTTGATGTCGTCGCTGATGCCCTTCTTCTCTTCCTCGAGGCGCTCTGCGCGCTCGATCAACAGCCGCAGTTCATCCGCCGCGACGTGTCCGCCGCCCATGCCTTCTGTGCGTTCTTCCGCCATATGCCCCTCCCGCGCCCTCAGGTGCGGCCTTTCTTCGATGATGAGATGAATCGCCGGAAGCCGGCGACTGGACGCTCGCCTCTAAGGGGTTCGCTTGGCAGGCTCAACCCCGGCCGGGCTCGGTCATCGCGGGCGGATCGCTCGCCGGGAACGATTCGTCGAGCGCCTCGTCCAGATCATCGTCGATTCTGTTCTTCGCGATGCTTGCCTTCATGCGATCGAGCTGTTCGGGCGTCGCCTCGCCGTGATGCTGCGCCTTCCACTCGGCATAGGGCATGCCGTACACCGCCTCGCGCGCGGCATCCTTGCCGAGCCCGCCTTCGCTCGCCTCGGCGAGCCAATCGCCCAGGCAATTCCGGCAGAAGCCCGCCAGACCCATCAGATCGACGTTCTGCGCGTCGCTGCGATGGCGCAGGTGATGGACCAGCCGGCGGAACGCCTTCGCCGCTACGGCATCGTCGATTTGCTCCAAAGTCGCCATTTTTGCCTCCGGACGGTTGATTGGTTCGAGATAGGGATTAGGGACGGGGCCGCACAACCTGCAGGAATTTAGATGACCAAGGCTCTTGCCCCCCGCTCGCGCAAGGTGCGCGTGCTCGCGACGCTCGGCCCGGCGAGCAATTCGCCCGAGATGATCGAGACGCTGTTCGCAGCGGGCGCGGACGCGTTTCGCGTGAACATGAGCCACGGCGATCAGTCATCAAAGATCGCGGTGATCGAGGCAATTCGGGCGCTGGAGAAGAAAAGCGGCCGGCCGACGACGATCCTGGCCGATCTGCAGGGGCCGAAGCTGCGCGTCGGCAAGTTCGCCGGCGGCAAGGTGATGCTGGAAACGGGATCGACCTTCCGGCTCGATCGCGACAAGACGCCGGGAGACGCGACGCGCGTCGAGCTGCCCCACCGCGAGATCTTCGAGGCGATCGAGCCCGGCGCCCGGCTGCTGCTCGACGACGGCAAACTGGTGCTTCGCGTGGCCGACCACGGGGCAGACTGGATCGAGGCGACTGTGGAAGTCGGCGGAGCGCTGTCGAACAACAAGGGCCTGAACGTTCCCGACGTGGTGGTGCCGATGGCCGCGCTCACCGAAAAGGACCGTAGCGACCTCGCCTTTGCGCTGGAGCAGGGCGTGGACTGGATCGCGCTGTCCTTCGTTCAGCGGCCCGAGGATGTCGCCGAAGCGCGCAAGCTGATCCAGGGCAAGGCGGCGCTGCTCGCCAAGATCGAGAAACCGGCAGCGATCGAGCGGCTCGAGGAGATCATCGAAATCAGCGACGGCGTGATGGTGGCGCGCGGCGATCTGGGCGTCGAGCTGCCGCCGCAGGACGTGCCGCCATTGCAGAAGCGGATCGTCGAAGTATCGCGGCGCCAGGGCAAGCCGGTGGTGGTGGCGACGCAGATGCTCGAATCGATGATTCATTCGCCCTCGCCGACCCGCGCCGAAGTGTCCGACGTGGCGACCGCGATCTATGACGGCGCCGATGCGATCATGCTGTCGGCCGAAAGCGCGGCGGGCGATTGGCCGGTGCAATCGGTGGCGATGATGAATTCGATCGGCGAAGCGGTCGAGCGCGATCCCGGCCACGGCGACCGCGTTCATTTCACCGTGACGCGGCCCGATCCGACCACCGCCGACGCCATCGCCGAGGCGGCAAAGCAGATCGCGCGCACCGTTTCCGCCACCGCGATCATCTGCTTCACCACGTCCGGATCGACCGCGCGGCGCGTTGCGCGCGAACGCCCGTCCGTGCCGGTGATGGTGCTGACCCCGAAGCTGGAGACGGCCCGGCGCACCGGCCTGTTGTGGGGCACCTATGCCGTCCACACCCGCGACGTCGATTCGTTCGAGGATATGGTCGCCAAGGCCAAGCGCATGGCGCTTCGCCATCATCTCGCCAAGGCGGGCGACCGCGTGATCGTGATCGCCGGCGTGCCGTTCAAGACGCCCGGATCGACCAACGTGATTCACGTCGTGCGGATCATCGGCGACGAACTGAAGAACCATTCGGACAATCAGTCGGCCTGATTTTGCGAGCGAACGCCGGGTCTTGCCCGAAGCGCAGTGAGAACATATAGTGAACTCATGGCGCAACTCGATGTCGCAAAGAAGCTCGAAATCCTCGCCGACGCGGCGAAATACGATGCTTCATGCGCGTCGTCGGGCACGGTCAAACGCTCGTCGCGCGGCGGCAAGGGCATCGGATCGACCGATGCGGGCATGGGGATTTGCCACGCCTATGCGCCCGATGGCCGCTGCATCTCGCTGCTCAAGGTGCTGCTGACGAACAGCTGTATCTTCGATTGCCATTATTGCATCAACCGCAAGAGCTCGAACGTCCGGCGCGCGCGCTTCACCGCCAAGGAAGTCGTCGATCTGACGCTCGCCTTCTATCGCCGCAATTATATCGAGGGGCTGTTCCTTTCCTCGGGGATCATCCGATCATCCAACTATACGATGGAACAGATCGTCGAAGTCGCGCGGTCGCTGCGCGAGGATCATGATTTTCGCGGCTATATCCACCTGAAGACGATCCCCGATGCCGATCCCGCGCTGGTCGAGCAGGCCGGGCGGCATGCCGATCGCGTATCGATCAACGTCGAATTGCCGACCGAAGGTGGACTGAAGCGCCTTGCGCCGGAAAAGGATGCCGCGCGGATCGAAGGCGCGATGCACGCGATGAAGGCGTCGATCGCCGATCATCACGACGCGCGGCAGCGGTATCGATCGGCGCCGCGCTTCGCCCCCGCCGGCCAATCGACCCAGATGATCGTCGGCGCGGATTCGGCGACCGACGGCGATATCGTGCGCCGCGCCGCCGCGCTCTACGATCGCCACGCGCTGAAGCGAGTCTATTACGCCGCCTTCAGCCCGATTCCCGATGCGAGCGCGGTGCTGCCCTTGCGCCGCCCGCCGCTGATGCGCGAGCACAGGCTCTACCAATCCGATTGGATGATTCGCTTTTACGGCTATGCGCCCGGCGAAGTGGCGGCGGCATCAGATGACGCGACGGGCATGCTGCCGCTCGACATCGATCCCAAACTCGCCTGGGCGCTCAAATTCCGGCAATCCTTTCCGGTCGACGTCAACCGCGCGCCGCGCGAGGCGTTGCTTCGCGTGCCCGGACTTGGCCTCAAGGCGATCGACGGCATCATCGCGGCGCGGCGCTGGCGGGCACTGCGGCTCGCCGATGTCGCGCGGCTGACCGTCTCGATCGCGCGATTGCGGCCGTTCATCGTCGCGCTCGATTGGCGCCCCGTCGCACTGGCCGACCAGCATGACCTGCGGCCATTGGTCGCCCCGCGCGCCGAACAGCTCGAGCTGTTCGCGGCCTGATGCGATCGGTCGTTCTCGAAGCGCCGGATGATTTCGCCGGCTGGCGGGACGCAGCTCGCGCGCTCGCCGCCAATCGCGTGCCGCCGGAAGAAGTGACGTGGCAGGTCGGCACGATCGGCGGCGATCTGTTCGCCGGCGAATCGGCATCGCGCGAGATCGCCCCGTCGAGGCGGCTGACGGTGCCGCGCGCCTTCCTCGACCTTGCCGAGGCGGCGATTCTCCACCGCGATCCCGAGCGATTCGCGCTGCTCTATACGCTGTTGGTGAAGTTGCAGGACAATCCCCGCCTGCTGGAAGACCAGGCCGACCCGCTAGTGCGCCGGATCGAGGGATTGGCCAAGACCGTCCGACGCGACATCCACAAGATGCGGGCGTTCGTTCGCTTCCGCGAAATGCGCGCAGGCGAAGAGACGCGCTATGTCGCCTGGTTCGAACCCGAGCATCATATCGCGCGCGCCAATGCGGCCTTCTTCGTCGATCGCTTCACTGCGATGTGCTGGTCGATCCTCACGCCCGAGGTGTCGCTTCATTGGGATGGAAAGACGCTTCGCATCGGGCCCGGCGCACAGAAAGCGGATGCCCCCGAAAGCGATCCCGTCGAGGCGGTGTGGAAGAACTATTACGCATCGATATTCAATCCGGCGCGGATGAAAGTCGGCGCCATGCTGAAGGAAATGCCGCGAAAATATTGGAAAAACATGCCCGAAACCGCGTTGGTGCCTGGCCTGATCGCCAGCGCGCAGGCGCGGGAGAGCATGATGATCGATACGGCGCGCCGCTCGATCGGCGGCAATATCGCAGATGCCTGGAAGGCGCTTCGCAGCGAAGCGGCAGGCTGCACGCGCTGCCATCTCTACAAACAAGCGACGCAGACGGTGTTCGGCGAAGGCCCGGTCGACGCCGCCCTGATGCTGGTCGGCGAACAGCCGGGCGATCAGGAGGATCTTGCCGGGCGGCCCTTCGTCGGCCCGGCCGGGCAAGTGCTGGACCGCGCGCTGAGCGAAGCGGGCATTTCGCGTGAACAGGCGTATGTCACCAATGCCGTCAAACACTTCAAGTTCGAACCGCGCGGCAAGCGCCGAATTCATTCGAAGCCGGACGCCGGCGAGATCGAGGCATGCCGCTGGTGGCTGGAACAGGAAACGATGCTGATACGACCGAAGATGACCGTGGCGCTGGGCGCGACGGCCGCGCGCGCGGTATTCGGCAAGGTGGTTACGATCGGGCGAGAGCGCGGCCGGGCGCATGAATTGCCGGGGGGCGGCCTCGGCTGGGTGACGGTGCATCCCAGCTATCTGCTGCGCTTGCCGGACAAGGCGAAGGCCGCCGAGGAATTCGCCCGATTCGTCGAGGATCTGAAGGGTGCGAAGGCGCTGATCGGTTAAGCTGGCCCGACGACGCGATATTTTTGTCTGGCGCTCGGCCCGAGCTTCCCCGATGGATTGACGATGATCGAAAGCATTCTTGCCGTGCTGGCCGGCTTCATCGTCCACGTGATTTCCGCCACCGGCTATCTTGGCATCGTGCTGATGATGGCGATCGAATCGGCCTGCATCCCGCTGCCTTCCGAAGTCATCATGCCGTTTTCGGGCTATCTCGTGTCGACCGGCCGGTTCGATCTGTTGCTGGTTGCGACCGCCGGGGCGATCGGCTGCAATCTCGGGTCGATCGTGGCCTATGAAGTGGGCAAGCGCGGCGGCCGGCCGGCGATCGAGCGCTGGGGCCGGTTCGTCCTGCTTGGCCCCGGCGAGCTGGATGCGGCGGATCGCTTTTTCGCGCGTTTCGGATCGGCGGCGGTGCTGATCGGGCGGCTGTTGCCGGTGATCCGGTCGTTCATCGCTTTTCCCGCCGGCATCGCCCGGATGCCGCTCGGCAAATTCCATCTCTACACCTTCATCGGATCATGGCCGTGGTGCTTCGGCCTCGCCTGGATCGGCATGAAGCTGGGCGCGGCGTGGGACAGCGATCCGCGCATCAAGGCCGCGTTCCACTCGGCCGACGCGGCGATCGTCGTCGTCGTGCTGGCGGCGGCGGGCTGGTTCGTATGGAGCCGCCTCAAGGGGCGCCGGAAGACGCCCTAAGGCGTGTCGCGATCGCCGGTGTCGCCGCCCGGAGCGCCGCCCGCCGCGCCGACCGTGCCGATATTGCCGAAGATGCTGGC
>JBQCEK010000394.1:0-2367 GCA_051960335.1 Sphingomonas sp. | reverse complement strand
ACACGATCGGCTACAACGTGCAATATGGGCGCTGGGAGGCGGCGCCCGCCGACATGCGCGAGGCGGCGCGCCTCGCCCGGAGCGACCGCTTCATCGCGGCCCTGCCTGAAGGCTATGAAACCCCGGTCGGCGAGCGCGGCCTGAAGCTATCGGGCGGCGAGAAGCAGCGCGTCGCGATCGCCCGCACCATCCTCAAAGCCCCGCCGATCCTGGTGCTCGACGAGGCTACCTCCGCCCTCGACAGCCATACCGAGAAGGACATTCAGGATGCGCTCGAACGGGTGTCGCAAAATCGCACCACGCTGGTGATCGCGCACCGGCTCTCGACCATTGTCGGAGCCGACGACATTATCGTGCTTGATCAAGGAGTGATCGTCGAACGCGGCAACCACCATCAGCTTTTGGCAAATGGCGGGCTCTATGCCAGCATGTGGAACCGCCAGCGCGAGGCCGCGGCGGCGCGCGAGAAGCTCGCGTTGGTCGACGACGAGATCGCGGCGCCCAACCGCAACCCGCCGGCGGTGGATGAGGCCGATCTGCCGGTCGACAAGGAACTCTCAGGGCCGCCGATCGAACGCGCTGACGCGGCCGAGTGATCATGTCGGTCCTTGCTTCCATCCGCTCCCAGCTGGCGCCCGTACACCGTGAGGGTTTCCCCTTCATCGGCGTCTTTGCCCTGGTGAGCCTGCTGTTGTTCTGGCTGTGGTCGCCGCTGGGGTGGCTCGGCGTCGTGGTGACGCTCTGGTGCGCCTATTTCTTCCGCGACCCCGCGCGCGTGACGCCGCTGCGCGAGGGGATCGTGGTTGCCCCTGCCGATGGGCGGGTGAGCCGCGTCATCGACGCGGTGCCGCCGAAGGAACTCGAATTGGGCGAACGGCCGCTGCCACGCGTGTCGATCTTCATGAGCGTGTTCGACTGTCACGTGAACCGTAGCCCGCTCGCGGGGAAGGTCGAGCGCATCATCTATCACGCCGGTGCCTTCGTCAGCGCCGACCTCGACAAGGCAAGCGAGAGCAACGAGCGCAACTCTCTACTGATCGCCAGCAACGGGCACCGCATCGGCGTTGTGCAGATCGCGGGGCTGGTGGCGCGCCGCATCGTCTCCTTCGTGCGCGAAGGCGCAAGCGTCGCCGCCGGCGAGCGCATCGGCATGATCCGCTTCGGCTCCCGCGTCGATGTCTACTTGCCGGCGGGCGTGCGGCCGCTGGTCGCCGAGGGACAAACGGCGATCGCCGGCGAGACGGTCATCGCCGACCTCGCCGCAGGCGGGACCCAGCGCAGCTTCCGCATGGATTAAACTCTTCATGCATAATGGTTAATCGGCGCCGACCCTGGCGGCGCGGCAAACCCTCCGCTATTATTTGGGCCATGCCGTTCTCACCGTTCGATCCCAACCGTCTCGACGACAAGCGTCCGCGCTTCCGCTTGATCCCGGTGCGCATGCTGCTGCCGAACCTGATCACGCTGCTCGCGCTGTGCGCAGGAATAACGGCGATCCGCCTTGCGGTCGAGGGCAAGCTCGAATGGGCGGTCGCGGCGATCGTCTTTGCCGCCGCGCTCGACGGCATCGACGGCCGCCTCGCGCGCATGCTCAAGGGCACCTCGCGGTTTGGCGCCGAGCTCGACAGCCTAGCCGATTTCGTGAATTTCGGCGTCGCGCCGGCGCTGATGCTATATTTCTGGGGACTGCGCGAACTTGGGGATCTGGGCTGGATCGCGGGCCTGGTGTTTGCGATCTCGACGGGCCTGCGCTTGGCGCGCTTCAACGTCATGGTCGACGATCCGAACAAGCCAGCCTGGGCGGCAAAGTTCTTCACCGGCGTGCCGGCGCCCGCGGGTGCCATCATAGTGCTGCTGCCGATCTACCTCTCTTTTCTTGGCGTGCCGCGCCTGCCCGGCACCGCACATTTCACCTTGGTCTATACGTTCGCCATTGCCGTGCTGATGGTCTCGCGGCTACCGGTGTTCTCCGGCAAGCGCGTGGGCAAGCGGGTCGCGCCTGAGATGGTGCTGCCGGTCTTAGTCATGGTGGTGCTGTTTTTCGCCGTGCTGATCGCGTTCCCGTGGAAGGTGCTCACCATCGGCACCCTCTGCTATCTCGCGAGCTTGCCGTTCGGCTACCTCTCGTATCGCCAGCACGAGCGCAGAGATGCGGCAAGCGCTGCGGCGCCGAACGCTCCTGCTGGCGCTTACCCGCGCTCGCGCGGCGAGGCACCGCCGCTGTCGCCTGGTCATGGCGAGCAGCCCGCCGATCGCGATCGGCTCACGCGGCATTAGGCGCAGAGGTGAATCTGGTTCGAGCCGGCGAACTTGCGGTTAAGCTGCTTGCGCGCTACCTCCCCGGCAGCGGATGCCCCGGCATGAGAT
>JBQCEK010000393.1:0-4905 GCA_051960335.1 Sphingomonas sp. | reverse complement strand
GCCCCTGGCGAGGCGCAACGCCTCGACGGCTGGCTCGCGTCGCTCCGGCTCGGTTATGGCGACCGCGTCTCGATCGACAGCCCCGGCCATGTCGATGCCGCGGCCCGAAGCGCCGTCGCGCGCGAGGTCGGTCGCTACGGCTTGCTGCTTTCGGACAATCCCCCGGTGATGCCGGCGCCTGTCACGCCGGGCACGCTGCGCGTCGTAGTCAGCCGGATGCATGCCGAGGTGCCGGGATGCCCCGATCATAGCCGTCAGGGATCGCCCGATTTCAACAACAACACCGATTCCAATTACGGCTGCGCGATCAATTCCAATCTCGCCGCGATGGTCGCGCGTCCCGAGGATCTGGTGCGCGGGCAGAGCGGCACCGACGTCGTCGATCCCGCCGTCGCGAGCAAGGCGATCCAGACCTTCCGCAAGGCGCCCAACACCGGCGCCGGCGATTTGAAGACCCAAAGCACGACTCAAGCCCCCTCGGGAGGTTGATTGATATGAACGCACCCTGGAGTCCCGCGCGCACCGCAAACCGCGAACCGTTCGTCGCCTATGTCTGCGACGAGACCACCGCCGAGGCGATCCGCCCGATCGCGGTGGAACTCGGCTGGGCCGCGGAAAAGGTCAACAAGGGCGGCTTGCGCAACGCGGTCCAGTCCCTGTCGGTCTCGGCCAGCCCGCAGATCCTGTTCGTCGATCTGTCCGAATCGGGCGATCCGCTGAACGACATCAACGCGCTTGCCGAAGTGTGCGAGCCCGGAACGGTCGTGATCGCCGCCGGCCAGGTCAATGACGTGCGGCTCTACCGCGATCTCGTGGCGAGCGGCATTCAGGATTATCTGCTCAAGCCGCTCAATCCCGATATGCTGCGGGATGCGTTCGCGCATGCGCAGACTATCCTCAACGCGCCCAAGCACGCCGAGGCGGCGGTCGAACGGCCGCATTGTTCGATGGCGGTGATCGGCACGCGCGGCGGCGTGGGCGCATCGACGCTTGCGACGTCGATGGCGTGGCTGCTCAGCGACAAGCTCGCGCGCACGACCGCGCTGCTCGATCTCGACGTGCATTTCGGCACGGGGGCGCTGGCGCTCGATCTGGAGCCCGGCCGCGGCCTGACCGACGCGATCGAAAACCCGAGCCGTATCGACGGGCTGTTCATCGAACGCGCGATGGTGCGGGCGAGCGATCGGCTGGCGGTGCTTTCCGCCGAAGCGCCGATCAACTCGCCGATCATGAGCGACGGCGCTGCTTTCTATCAATTGCAGGAGGAAATGCGCTCGGCGTTCGAATGCACGGTGGTCGATCTGCCGCGCTCGATGCTGGTGCAAT
Source organism: Sphingomonas sp. (assembly GCA_051960335.1). Lineage (GTDB taxonomy): Bacteria > Pseudomonadota > Alphaproteobacteria > Sphingomonadales > Sphingomonadaceae > Sphingomonas. Next base: position 3,579 of record JBQCEK010000393.1, on the reverse strand, counting down.
ATCCGCACCTCATCGCCGACGTTCAGGTGGCGATCGTCGCCACCGAGCTGACGCTGGCGGCGGCGCGCGATTCGATCCGCATTCTTTCCTGGCTCAAATCCAATGCGCCGCATGTGCAGGTGATCACCGTCGCCAACCGCGTGCCGGCTGGGGGCGCGCTGGAGATCAGCCGCAAGGATTTCGAAGGATCGATCGAACGAAAGATCGATTTCATCGTCCCCTACGACCAGAAGCTCGCCGCGCAGGCTGCCAAGCTTGGCAAGACGATGGCCGAAGCGGGCAAGGGCTCGAAGACCGTCGCGCCGATCGCCGCGCTCGCCGAGCGGGCGATGGGGGCAGGCGAGGCGGCCGAAGAGGCGGAGGCCGAAGCTGCCGGCAATGCCAAGAAGAAGCCCAAGGGCGGTTCGCTGATGAGCAAGTTCGACCTCAAGTCGATCATGCCGAAGCGGGCGGCGAAGTAATCCGGCGGCCGCTCTCGTAGCGGCCGTCGATCCAGGTGGAGAGCGCAAGCGCCATGCCGATGATGCCCATGATGATGATGCTAGGCGGCGCGCTGCTGGTGGTGGCGCTGATCGCGTTCGCGTTCGTCGGCCCGTCGGCGGAGCGCACGCGCGTGCGGCGTCTGGCCTCGGTGCGCGAGCGGCACAGCGCCTCGGCATCGGCCGCCGTCGAAGCGAAGATGCGCCGGATCACCGCCGGCCGCGAAACCAAGTTCGATGCCGCGGCGATGCGCTTCCTGCCCAATCCGGCGCAGCTCAAGAAGCGGCTGGCGATGACGGGCAAGAGCTGGACGGTCGGCCAATATGCGATGGCCAGCGTCGGAATCACGCTGGTGGTGGGCGTATTGCTGGCGATGAAGGGAATGCCGCTGCTGCTCGGCCTGTTCGTCGGGCTGTTCGTCGGCGTCGGCATTCCGCACATGGTGGTCGGCAAGACGATTGCGCGCCGAATCAAGAAGTTCAACGCCAAATTCCCCGATGCGATCGAGTTGCTCGTGCGCGGGCTGCGCTCGGGCTTGCCGATTTCGGAAACGCTGTCGGTCGTCGGCAATGAGCTAGACGGGCCGGTCGGCGAGGAATTTCGGTCGGTTTCCGACAAGATGAAGATCGGCCGCACGATGGACGCCGCCTTGCAGGAAACCGCCGATCGGCTGGGCACCGCGGAATTCCAGTTCTTCGTCATCACCATCGCGATCCAGCGCGAGACGGGCGGCAACCTTGCCGAAACTCTGGCCAACCTCGCCACGGTGCTTCGTCAGCGCATGCAGATGAAGCTGAAGATCCGCGCGATGTCGTCCGAATCCAAGGCGTCGGCCTATATCGTCGGCTCGCTGCCCTTCGTGGTGTTCGGCCTGATCATGGTGATCGATGCGCCGTACATGAAGGAATTTTTCGAGGATCAGCGGCTGATGGTCGCCGGCATGGGCGGCCTGCTGTGGATGTCGATCGGGGCCTTCATCATGGCAAAGATGGTCAATTTCGAGATCTGACGGGAGCGCAAGGCAGGATCATGGGCGACACCGGCGGACCGAAGCTTCTGGGCGTGGACGTGCTCTGGGTGGCGACATTGCTGTCCGGCATGGCGGCGATGGCGGTGATGTTCGCGGTCTACACCGCGCTCACCGTGCGCGATCCGATGGCCAAGCGCGTGAAGGCGCTCAACGAGCGGCGCGAGCAGTTGAAGGCCGGTATCACGGCATCGACGTCGAAGCGTCGCGCCAAGCTGGTCCGCCAGAACCAGACGACCGATCGCATCCGTAATTTCCTGTCGTCGCTGAAGGTGCTGCAGGACAGCCAGGTCAAGGCCGCGCAGATCAAGCTGATGCAGGCCGGCATCCGCAAGAAGGAATATGCCGTCGCGGTGATCTTCGGCCGGCTGGTGCTGCCGATCGTGATCGGTGGCGCGATGGTGATCTGGGTTTATTTCACCAATGGCTTCGATACCTGGAGCCCGTTCAAGCGCTACCTGCTGGTCGCGGCGAGCTTTATCCTGAGCTACAAGGCGCCCGATCTCTATCTCAAGAACAAGATCACCAAGCGCAGTCACGCGATCCGCAAGGGATTGCCCGATGCGCTCGATCTGCTGGTGATCTGCGCCGAGGCGGGCCTGACGGTGGACGCGGCGTTCCACCGCGTCGCGCGCGAGCTCGGCCGCGCCTATCCCGAGCTTGGCGACGAGTTCACGCTGACGGCGATCGAGCTCGGCTTCCTTTCCGAGCGCCGGCAGGCGTTCGAAAACCTCGCCCAGCGCGTCGATCTGGACGCGGTGAAGGGCGTCGTCACGACGATGATCCAGACCGAGAAATACGGCACGCCGCTGGCCTCTGCGCTTCGCGTGCTTTCGGCCGAATTCCGCAACGAGCGGATGATGCGCGCCGAGGAGAAGGCGGCGCGTCTGCCGGCAATCATGACGATCCCGCTGATCCTGTTCATTCTGCCGACGCTGTTCGTCGTCATCCTTGGCCCGGCGGCCTGTTCGATCGCGGACGCGTTCAAGAGCAACTGACGCTCGATTGGAGAAGCAGGGCGCGGGAACGCGCACGCGGCATCGGTCGTTGACGCCCCGTAACATCGGGAGCGGACGTTCATGCTATTCCACACCCCCACTCAATATGCGGTGCTGGCGCTGTTACTCGTCGCCGGCTGGTTCTTCGGTCTCGCGAGCCATCCGGGCGGGGCGAAGTGGCGCCGGCGCTATGAAAGCGAGCGCGACGCGCATGCCGCCTATCGTCGAGAGGCAGACGCCCGCATCAAAACCGCGGACGATCGGATCGCCGAGCTGGAACGGCGCAATACCGCGCTGGAGGCCGATCTGCGCAGCGCGCATGTCGCGGTGCCGGCTGCGCCTTTGCCTGCCGATGCCCCCCGTCGCGGCGCCTGGCTTGGGTCCGGCAAGGCCGACGATCTGGCGCGCATTCGCGGTATCAACGCGCCCATCGCGACCCGGCTGAACGAGGCCGGCATCGCGACCTCTGCCGATCTCGAGGCGCTGACCGACGATGAGGCGGCGGCGCTGGAGCATCGCCTGGATCTTCGTGAAGGCACGATTGCGCAGGATGAATGGCGCGAGCAGGCGCGGTTGCTGGCGGCCGGTCGCGAGGATGAATGGCGCGGCCGCTGGGGCTAGATCGGCTCAATCATCGGGCGAGACGATCGCCTTGACGATGCGGAACAGCTTGAACGGCACGGCAAGCAGATTGACGCCGGTGCAGCCGGTCGGCGGGCACACCGGGCATGGGCCGCCACCGCTCGCGACGCACAGCGTCTGGTCCCGGCTGCGCGCGGCGGGCAGAATGGGGCCGCTTTCGTCGGCTAGCGGAAGGCGCTGGTCGGAATGGCGGCTGCCGCAAACGGTGATGTCCGCAGTGCCGTTTTCATCGCACCGGTCGACGACGGGCGGCGCCACGGCGGTGGCTTGGTTATAGCGGTCGACCAGCGTCTTGGCGTCGGGCGGCGGCGGCGCGGCGGCAGGCACCATCGCGGTTTGCTGTAATCCCGCCAGCAGCATTGCCGCAATTACGCCCGCCATTGCGTCCTCCGATGCTCGGCGGCCAAGATGCCATCGTACTAAGGCGAGGAA
>JBQCEK010000392.1:0-4784 GCA_051960335.1 Sphingomonas sp. | reverse complement strand
GCGGCCCGCCTCTGACGGCGGGACCGACGGTCCGCTCCTGCCGCCCACCCCGCCAGTCCGGCGCCGGTTGCGGGGTCCAATCCGGCTACCTTGGTGACGGATTGGACCGATCAGATCGGTTACACTTCGGACCGGTCACCTGGGTGACGGTCCGGCAATATGGCCATCGAGGAGATGGCCATGTCGTGGATGGAAACGGACCCTGTGAGCGAACGCGTGCGCTTCATATCGGCATGGTTGAGCCGCGAGGAGAGCGTGAGTGCGCTGGCGATCCGGTTCGGCGTCTCGCGCAAAACGGCGTATAAATGGATAGGCCGCTACGCGGCCGAAGGGCCGGCCGGGCTGGCGGAACGGACAAGCGCGCCGGTGACGCAGGCGGCCCAGACTCCACCTAAGATTGTCGCCGCAGTCTTGAAGCTGCGGCGCAAGCATCCGGCGTGGGGGCCGCGCAAGCTCCGCGCTCGGCTGCAGCTCGATGATCCGGCGACATCGTGGCCCGCAGCATCGACGATCGGCGACATCCTTAAGCGAGCTGGGCTCGTTCGTCCGCGCAAGCTGCGTCGGCGCGTGCCCCCAGCGCAGCACCCGTTCCGTGGTGCCGATGCTCCCAATGATGTGTGGTGCATTGACTTCAAGGGCTTCTGGAAAACTGGCGACGGTGTTCGAGTGCTGCCGTTCACGGTGACCGACGCGATGAGTCGCTACCTTCTCGTCTGCCAGGCGGTCGAGCATCCCGACTTCGAGACGGTGTGGTCGATCATGACGAAGGCGTTCAAGGAATATGGTCTGCCGCGGGCGATACGCTCTGACAATGGCCCACCGTTCGGAGCGGTCGCGGCGGGCGGGCTGTCCAGGCTGGCAGTGAACTTCGTGCGGATGGGCATCACCCCGGAGCGGATCACGCCGGGCAAGCCGCAGGAGAACGGCCGCCACGAGCGGATGCATCAGACGCTGAAGCGCGAAGCGGCGACGCCGCCTTCGTTGACCCATAAGGCTCAACTGGTTCGGCTCGAGCGCTTCCGGCAAATCTTCAACAACGAACGCCCGCACGAAGCGCTGGGTCAGATCCCGCCGGCCAGGGTCTTCACGCCCAGCCCAAGACTATGGGACGGCAAGCTGCGCTCGCCGGCTTATTGGGGTGCTACGCACGTTCGCACCGTGCGGATCAGCGGATCGATCAGATGGCGTGGGCGGGAGCTGTTCGTCTCGGAGGTCCTGAACGGCGAACGCATCGGCATCTTCGAGATCGCGGACGACGAATACGAAGTGCGCTTCGGGCCAATCCTGCTTGGCTACATCAAAGGAAAACAGAAGCTGATCCGAGTGCGCCCCAGCAAACGGCGCCGCCACTCCCCCGAAAACTGTCACCCAGCTGGCCGGTCTGAAACGTCACCCACGTGACCGGTTGCACAGCAAACACCGCCGACGCGAAAGCGCCGGCGCCATCATGCGGGACGCCAGGCCCGCCCTCGCATCAGCGATCGCAACCCGAACGGGCCGAGACGCGTCGGCAGCTCGGTGCCGCGGATGCGGCATAGAGCGCGATCGCGCCGAAGGCGCGAGATGCAAGTCTTGTGACTGCGCCTCTTATGAATCGAAGAAGCAACCTGGGAGAACTTGGCCTACATTGTCCAGCGAGCGACCGAGATGTAGGACGAACCGGTGGGTCCCCTTTCAGGGCGTCAGATTGGGATAGCGGACGTTTCAGACAGCGGGGCGGCGGGCTGACTTCGCGCGCCAATTTCCGCCATTCCGTCCGCCTGCGTACGATCCTGAAACCTGCCGTCCGTCATCGGGGAATCTGTTGGCGGCACTTGGGTGGGAAGAGATCTGACTGCTCGCGGCAAAACACGTGGCCCGGCCACCGTCTCAGCCAGACGCAGTCCTAGCAACCCTCGGGATCGCGAGTCATCACGTCGTTGATGTCGCTGCAAACCAGGCTTTGGCAGCACGGCTTAGAATGACATGACAGCCAGCGGTGAAACGGCTTGACCGCAAGGATATAAATGCGCTGGCCCTGTCACTCGAGAAGATCGCGTCGGTCTCTCTGCCCAACCGGGGACGTGGGTCGCCGGAGTGGTGCGGAATTCAAAGGAATTTCACTGAGTCAATCAATGAGCGGAGCACGATCATCCGGCTGCCTTTTTTTCCTTTTGGGCGCGAAGCGCGCAGCGATATGGACGCGGGGATCGACGTCGCGATTTCGCGACCCGATTGGCAATTTTGGAGCGCCATCGTGAAGCGTACTGTCACCGTCGCGATCGAGATCGACCATGAACCGGCTTCTGTGTTCAGGTTAGCGAGCACGGTAACTTATTTGCCCCAATGGGCTCCCGAATTTGCCGATCGTGTGACGAAAGGGGCCGGAGATGACTGGATAATCACCAAAGGAGATTCCCAGTTTTCGATCCATGTCGAGGCCGATCCGACGCGGGGCACGATCGATTTCCTCCGGGAGGTCGCGCCCGGGCAAGTCGGGGGAGCCTATCTGCGTGTCATGCCCCGACCAGGCGGCGGTTCCGTCGTTGCCATGACACTCCCTGTCCCTCCGTCCGGATCGGCGAATAAAGTCGTTGCCGTGGCGAAGCGCGAGCTCCTAGCGCTGAGCGCGCTTGTCGTCTCAGGGGCGCCGAGCTGAATTTCGTAAGCTGCGGATAGGGGGGGGGCTGCAGGCAGGTCGGGTTGACCTGACCGTTGCTCGAGCAAATCGCGCGCGCTCAACAACTCTGTCGCATCGATGTCGCCTTGAAAGCTGCCGATTGGAAGGGATACGGCACGTCAATGATCAAGATTCGCCCCGTGATGTCGTCCGATCTGGCTATCATCTGCGGTCACAGGGATGCCATGTTTAGAGAGGCAGGCACAACGGAGGCGGACGTAGCCTCGATGTCGCCGACCTTCGCCGCTTGGCTCCAGCCCCGATTGGAGGACGGCCGGTATTTCGGCTTCATCGCGGAAGGGCCCGACGGCACGCCTATCGGCGGCGTGGGTTTGATGGAGATCGATTGGCCTCCCCATCCATTCCACCCCGCGGATGCCAGCAGGGGTTACGTGTTGAACGTTTACGTGGCGTCCGCTCATCGAGGGCAAGGCATTGCTCAAGCCTTGATGGTTGAAAGCGATCGAGCGTTCCGGGACAGGAACATTAACTACGCAATCCTCCATGCAACCGATGCCGGACGCCCCCTTTACGAGCGGATCGGCTGGACCCGGACATCGGAAATGGCGAAGCGCTTTGATTGATGTTCCTCGATAGAGCGCGTCATCGGCGGATACACATCCGCCGGTTTACGCAATCGTCGAGATCATTTCACGCGTAGCGCCGTCACCAGATGGCTCACGAGATCCCGGCAATGGGTCACCATCATCCCATGTGGGGCGCCACGCATTACCACGAGATCGCTTTGCTCGATCAGCGCTGCATAGCGTCGAGCAGTGAGATCGATCGGTGCCGACACGTCTCGATCACCAGCGATGATCGTTACCGGAATACGGATCTGCGTTACTGGCTGTCGGAAGTCACTCGTAGCGATTTCGCGCTGGAACTCGATGATCGCCTCACGAGAACAATCAAGTACCATACCTTGGAGCCAGGCGAGTATCCGCGGGGAAGCTGTGGGCGCGAAAGGGATCGTATTCTCGTCCAGCCACGCGTCCAGATCCCTTTCGATCCGCGTCACAACGCCTTCGATCAGCGGGGCCGGGATACCGTCAGGATTGTCCAGCTTCTGCATCATGCAGGGGCCGGTCGCGCCGACCAGGACGAGATGGGAGATGCGGTGATCCTGATACCGTGTCATATAACGGATAGCTTCGCCGCCCGCTCCGGAATGCGCGACCACGGCGACACTCGGCACCTCAAGCTGATCGATGACCTCCGCCAGATCATCGGCGAGCGCGTCGTAGGTGTAAAAGCCGGGATCGGTCGATCGCCCGTGGCCGCGCCTGTCATAAGCGATGGTCCGGAACCCCGCATGACTAAGCGCCACCATGGTCTCGCCCCAGAGACGCGAGTCCATCGCCCATCCAGCAAGAAAGAGAACGGGAACGCCTTTGCCCCAATCACGAACGAACAGCCGATGGCCGCTTCCGATATCGACCTCGGAGCGGCCAGAATGGGTACGCAGCGACTTAAGAGTTGGCATGTCCATGATCGTCCTTTCTTTGGGACGACCGGAATGGCACGCGCTTCATCCCGGAACGATTACCTGAGAGGTAATGGTTTTATGCAGCGAATAGCTTAGGCTGGACCGATGATCGCACAGCCCTGCACAGTGGGAGATCTCCTGCGGGATTGGCGCCGCCGCCGCCGCTTCAGTCAGCTCGACTTGTCGCTGGACCTCAATGTGTCGAGCCGGCACCTGAGCTTTGTAGAGACCGGACGTTCTTCGCCGAGCCGCGGGCTGCTGCTCCGCTTGGCGGATCGCCTCGACATGCCGCTTCGCGAGCGCAATCGACTGTTGATCGCCGCCGGGCTCGCGCCCGAGCATGCTGAGCGCGATCTCGACGCGTTTGAGATGATGGCCGTCCGTGCAGCGGTCGAAGCAGTACTTGAGGGCCACGATCCCTTTCCGGCGTTGGTCGTTGATCGCCACTGGACGATTGGGGCGACGAACAATGCGATGCGGTGGCTCGTGTCCGGGGCCTCTCCTGTTGTGTTTAAACCGCCCGCCAACGCGTTTCGCCTCGCCCTCAGCCGTGACGGGTTGGCGCATTTTATCTATAACGTTTCCGTGTGGCGCCACAATCTCGTTAATGGGCTCCGCCGCCTGGGGGACGCCTCC
>JBQCEK010000391.1:0-3126 GCA_051960335.1 Sphingomonas sp. | reverse complement strand
GCGGCGGAACCATGCCTTGAGCCCGGCAAGCTCGGCGGTGCTCAAATGATGCGACGGGCCGATCAAGCCGACGCCGTCGATCACCACTTGGAAGGCATTGGTGTCGAGGACCCCCTCGGCGCGGCCGGCGGTGCGGCCCCGAAACGAAAGCGCGAACCGGACAATAGGGTTAATAGCCCACGCGGGATCGAGGAACCAGGTGCGAACCAGCGTCGCCACCTTGGCAGCATAGCGATCGTTGCCGCTGTAATAGTAAGCGAGCGAGAGCGTCCGCACATCGTCGCTGAGCTGGCCGATCGCTGTACGATCAAACGCCGCAGTCGCGCGCGCCGGATTGAAGCGGCCGTCGCGCCGGACGTAGGGCAAGCCGGTTTTGGTCTTCGCGTTCGGCCACCAATAGGGCGCCAAGCTCATGTAATCGTGCTTGTCGCCCGAGGGCGGCGTGGTGGTCTTGTCGACCACCGAGCCCGGGCGGTGGGCGAGCGCGGCATCAGCCTGCGCGATCAGCTGGACATAGGCGCCGTCGAGGCGAGCGTCATGGCCGAGCGCCGCTTTAATCGACGTCAGCTGGTCCGGCCGCAGCAGGAAGGTTCGTCGCCCCCCAAAGGCTGCCGCGTAACCTTCGGTCCCCCGGCATTGAGTCTCATGTCGGGGGAGCGACAAAGTTGCCGCCGCGGCGGGAGGCACCGCGGCGGCGAGAAGAGCAAGGATTGGGCGGCTCACGCCTTGCACACTCGCTTCAGAGCCTCACACGGAAGCCGAAATAATATTGCGTTCCACTGTTGGAGACTTCGGCGATGCTGTCGTAGCCGCCCTTGTAGAACACGTCCTTGGTGCCGGTAACGTTGAGCGCCTGCAGCTTGATCTGGACGTATTTGTTGAGATCGTACTGCGCCGACAGGTTGAGGTAGCCGCTACCCTGCACCGATCGATTGGTGTTGCTGTTCGGCTTGAAGTAGTTCGAGCGGTAGCGATACAGCGCGCGTAGCGAGAGGCCCCATTTTTCCCAATAGAGCGAGCCGCTCGCGGTCCATTTCGACAGGCCAATCAGATTGGCCGGATCGAGATAGCCGGCCAGTTTCGACGTATCGGGATATTCGAAATCGGCGAACGCGCGGTTGGCGGCCAGTTGGACCCCGAAACCGTCGAGCGGCGACGGCAGGAATGTGAACGCCGTATTGGCATTGACCTCGACACCGTAAAGCCGCCGCGTCTCGCTGTCATTGGTTGGCGCGACCGGATTGATCGTCACCGTATTGGTGACGGGCGTGCCGCCGTCGGTGATCGTGGTGACGTCGACCTGGGTCGGGCGCTCCACGGTCGCGTCGATCACCGTGCCCTTAGCCCATTTGTAATAGCCCGCGATCGACAGCAACGTATCGCGCGTCGGATAGAATTCGAGCGAAGCGTCGGCGTTCCACGCGCGCAGCGGCTTCAAGCTCGGATTGCCGGTGGTCGCGTTGAACACGAAATCGGTCGTGCCGGTGCCGGTCGACGGGTTGAGACTGATCCCGGCGCCGAGGTCCTCGATGCCGGACCGCGCGATCGCGCGGTATCCGGCGAGCCGCAGCTTGACCTTTGACGACAGATCGAAGGCAATGTTCGCACTCGGTAGCCAGTAGTGATAATGCCCCTTCCCCCCAACTTTGATCGGCGCGCCACTGTCATCAACGTCGACCACATAATCGTCCGATACGGTATCGACGGTGATCACATAAGGCAGCCGAAAGCCGATCGAGTCGACCTTGGTGTCGATGTAGCGCAAACCGACGTTGCCACTGAAGGGGATCGCGCCGCCGTCCGAACGGAACTGCGCCATCGCGTAGAGTGCGGTGATTCGTTCACGTACGTCAATGTCGCTGGGATCGCGGCTGTCGGTCGGATAGGGCAATGTGTCGTCGCCGCCCGTAAAGGTGCGGTACAGGCATTCGTTATTGAATGTCGCCCATTGGCGGATGTTGCTGCCGGTGCCGTCCATGTACGAGCTGGTGGTGAACGGCGCGCGGCAATTCTGATTGGCCTGGGCAATCAGATCGGCCGGCGCAACACCGTTGACTGCGACCAGCGTGTTGAGATCGTTGTTGGCGGCATTGTCATTGGTGCGATGGTGGTCCGAATAACGGCCGCCGAACTTCAGTGCCGTGAAAAAGCCGTCGAGGTCGTAGCTGCCGTCAATTCGACCCGCCCAGATTTTGTCCCAGCGATCGGTAACGAAGCGGTTGCGGGCATAAACGGAGTTGGGAGCGGTGGTGAGGAACAGCGACGGATCTGTGATGTCGAAATCTTCGAAATCGACCTCGGGCACGACATCATGATCGTTATAGGTCAGCGTGTAGCCAACCCGTCGTGACGAGCGCATCCGCGTTGCACGCTGCGTCTCGGTGCGATGCGATCCGGAATAGGAACCGTCGGCGACAAGCGTCAGTCGGTCATTGTGCCAAGTGATCGTAGTGCCGCCGCCAAGGTATGTTTCGTCGCGCTCCCGCAACTCAAGCTGGTCTTCGAGATTCGAGTTTCCGCGATAACTGATCAACGCACCCTTTGAATAGCCGTTGTCCCCTGTGCCAATCAGCAGCGGCTGCACGCCACGCAGCCCTTCAGTGATGGCGAAGGTGTTGCGGTTTTCGGTGCTGCGACGCTTCGAATATTCGCCGTCGAAGGCGACTTCGAGCGCGTCAGACGGCTTCCATTGCACCGTCCCGATCGCGGCATCGCGCAACTCGTGCGTTTTCTGCGCGCGGAAGCTGCGCGATGAGGTGGTGTAATAAGTGTCGCCGACAGTCTCGCCGGTGCCCGAGCGCGGCGCATCCTCGAGCGCGCAGTTGACACTGGCGCCCGCGGCCTTCAGCGCCGCAGAGCTGCCAGTAATAAGCGTCGGATCGTCGGCCGCGGTGTTACACGGCACGAATGCCGAATTGCCGTTGTAATAATCCTCCGGCGCGGTTGTGTCTTGCCGTTGGTAACCGAAACTGACGCCGATATCCCCGAGGCCGGTATGATATTGATCGGTGTAGGAAAAATTGGCTCGATAGCCGAGGCCGTCATGTCCGATGACATCGTCGTCCTTCGGCTGGAAATCCCCGCGCACCTCGAACGAGATGCGGCGCTTCCCGTAATCTAGCGGCT
>JBQCEK010000390.1:0-3937 GCA_051960335.1 Sphingomonas sp. | reverse complement strand
CAGCAGGCGGCTGGGGATCGATGAAGTCGCTCGCCGAAATCAACGCGCGCGAGAAGGTGCCGCCGGTCGAGACGCTGCGGGAGCTCGGTCGCCAGAACAAGCCCGAGGGCTTCATGTGCGTCAGCTGCGCCTGGGGCAAACCGGCCAAGCCACACCTCGCCGAATTCTGCGAGAACGGCGCCAAGGCGACCGCGTGGGAGCTGACCAGCTACCGCGTCACGCCCGAATTCTTCGAAGTGCACACCGTCAGCGAGCTGCTGAAATGGAAGGATTACGACCTCGAACAGGCCGGACGCCTCACCCATCCGCTCAAATACGACCCCGCGACCGACAAGTATGTCGCGGTCAGCTGGGCGGAGGCATTCGCCAACATCGGCGCCCAACTGCAAACTTTCGACCCCACCAAAGTGATCTTTTACGCATCGGGCCGTGCCAGCCTGGAAACGTCCTACATGTATTCGCTGTTCGCCCGCATGTATGGCAGCCACAATCTGCCCGACAGCTCGAACATGTGCCACGAGACGACCTCGGTGGGCTTGAAGTCCGCCATCGGTTCACCGGTCGGGACGATTCATCTCGAAGATTACGATAGTTGTGACGCGATCTTCTTCTTTGGTCAAAACACCGGATCGAACAGCCCGCGTTTCCTCCACCCCCTCAAGGACTGCGCCGATCGCGGCGTGGAGATCATCACCTTCAACCCATTGAAAGAACGGGGTCTCGAACGCTTCACCGATCCTCAGAACCCGGTGCAAATGGCGACAGGAAAATCGACCCAGATTTCAACGCAATACCATCAGGTCAAAACCGGCGGCGACATCGCGGCGATCATGGGGATGTGCAAATACACGATCGAACTCGACGATGCAGCGCGCGCCAAGGGCGAGCCCGCGGTGCTCGATCACGCTTTCATCGCCGAGCATACGCACGGCTTCGATGCCTTCGCCGAGCGCGCGCGCAGCACCTCGTGGGACGATATCGAGCGCGAGAGTGGGCTCACCCGCAAGGCGATCACCGATGCCGCCAAGGTGTATTGCCGATCCGAACACGTCATCGCCGTCTACGGCATGGGGCTGACCCAGCATCGCCATGGCATCGATAACGTGCATATGCTGGTCAATCTGATGCTGCTGCGCGGCAATATCGGCAAGCCCGGCGCGGGCATGGGGCCGGTGCGCGGGCATTCGAACGTGCAGGGGCAGCGCACCGTCGGCATCACCGAAAAGCCCGAGCTCGCGCCGCTCGACCTGCTCAAGAAGCTCTACGATTTCGAGCCGCCGCGCGAGAAGGGTTGGGACACCGTCGAGGCATGCGAAGCGGTACTTGACGGCAGCGCACGGGCCTTCATCGGCCTCGGCGGCAACTTCACTCGCGCGATCCCCGATCAGGCGCGGATCGAGCCCTTGTGGCGCAAGCTCGACCTCACCGTCAGCATCGCCACCAAGCTCAATCGCTCGCACCTGCTGCCGGGCAAGACCTGCTACCTGCTCCCCTGCCTCGGCCGGATCGAGACCGATATGCAGGCAAGCGGCCCACAGGCGGTGACGATCGAGGATTCGTTCAGCAACATCTACGGCTCGCGCGGCAAGGCGACCCCGGCGAGCCCCCACCTGCTTTCAGAACCGATGATCGTCGCGGAAATGGCCAAGGCGACGCTCAAGCCCAATCCCAAGGTCAATTGGGATGCCTGGGTCGCCGATTACGGCAACGTCCGCGACGCGATCGAAGCGACCTATCCGGATATGTTCAAGAACTTCAACCAGCGGCTGTGGGTGCCCGGCGGCTTCTGGAAGGGCAATGCCGCCGCGCACCGCCAATGGCTAACCGAAAGCGGCAGGGCCGAATTCAACTGTCCGGCAGGGCTCAACGCCATCGGCTTCGACGAGGCGCCGGGCCGCTACCGGCTGATGACGCTGCGCTCGAATGACCAGTTCAACACCACGATCTACGGCTATCACGACCGCTTCCGCGGCATCAAAGGCACCCGCGACGTCGTGCTGATGAACGCCGCCGACATCGCCAAGGCAGGGTTCGCCGAGGGCGACACCGTCTCGCTGATCGGCGATTCGGGCGACAATATCGAGCGCCGTGTCGATGGCCTGCGCGTGGTGCCCTACGAGGTACCCGAGGGCTGCATCGGCGCCTATTACCCCGAGTGCAACAATCTGATCGCGCTCGCGCATCACGCAATCGACAGCCATGTGCCGGCGGGAAAGTCTGTGCCGGTCCGGCTGGAGAAGGCAGGCTGATCCTCGGCGCAGTCATTGCGGGCGGCTGGTCGTCGCGGTTCGGCAGCGACAAGGCCGAGGCGCTGCTGGAGGGCATGCCGTTGATCGAACACGCCGCGCGGGCGCTCCGTGGCCATGTCGATGCGCTGGTGCTGGTCGGGCGCGAGCGGAGTGGCTGGCTGTGTCTCAAGGATCGACCGCGGAGCGATCTCGGGCCGCTGGGCGGGATCGCCGCCGCGCTCCACCACGCGGCCACGAACGGCCACGATCGCGTCCTGACGATCGGCTGCGACATGCCGCGCGTGCCCGCCGATCTGCTCAGCGCGCTGATCGAATCCACCCCGGCCTATTGCCGAGAGGCCCCGATCCTCGGTTGCTGGCCCGCCACGCTCGCTCCCGCGCTCGACGCTCATGTCGAGCATGACGCCAAGCGCTCGATCCGCGGCTGGGCGGCGCTGGTCGATGCTGCCGCGATCTGCTCGCCTGCGCCAATCGCAAACGTCAACACGCCAAGCGATCTGAAGGCGCTGGCCCACGCCCCCATCCGTTCGCCCTGAGCTTGTCGGAGGGCGTTTGTATCGCGCGACAATCGTGCTTCGACAGGGTCAACACGAACGGGGTAAGGTGCGGCATGACGTCCGACATCCGATCGCTTGCCATCCTTACCCCCGATGGCGCCGCCGCCACCGATCGTCCCATTGCCGTCGAAAGCCCGGTCGCGATCGAGGTCAACGGCATCGGCTATGCGGTGATGATGATGACGCCCGCGGCGCTGATCGAGTTCGCCATCGGCTTCATGCTCACCGAACGCCTCGCCGACACCGTCGCCGACATCCTCGATATCGATCCGTTCGAGGCTGAACGCGGCTGGATCGTCCGCGTCACGCTTGCCGAAAAGTGCGCGAGCCGTATCCATGATCGCGTGCGCCATCGTTCAAGCGATACGGGTTGCGGCTTATGCGGCATCGCCGGGTTGGAACAGGTCGTCCGCCCGGTCTCAAAGCGTCCTCCCTCGCCGACCATGAAGCGCCCTGCGCTGTTCACTGCGCTCGATCGCCTGCGCGACCATCAGCCCCTCAATCGAGCGACAGGCGCCGTCCATGCCGCCGCGCTGTGCGATGCGGCGGGCGCGGTCATCGCGGCGTTCGAGGATGTCGGCCGGCACAACGCGCTGGACAAGCTGATCGGCGCGATTGCCAAGGATAAACGCGATATCGCCGACGGCTTCATACTCGTGACCTCGCGGATCAGCTTCGAGATGGTGGACAAGGCGCTGATCGCCGGCGCGCCGATGCTGGTCGGCATTTCCGCGCCGACCACCATGGCGATCGACCATGCGGAAAGGCACGGCCTGACGCTTGCCGCGCTTGCCCGGAACGATTCGATCCTGATCGCCAACGATCCCGGCGCGTTGTTCGTCATGCCCCAGGATCACATGGCATGAAGACCCACGGCACGCGCTGCGCACAAAATCCAGGCCGGTAAAGCGGTCACGGTCGAACGCATCCCCTTGACCAAATCCATGCATCATGCGTTTGCGTGCGGCCATGACGAAATCGGCCACAGACATCATGCAGGACGTCATCAACGCCGCGGTCGTCGATGCGATCGTCGCCTTGAAGGACGCGTCTCAGGGGCTGCCGAACGCGCTGATGCGCGATTTGGCGTCTATTCACGCCAATGCGGCGTTCGCGGATCTGCCGCCGGCA
>JBQCEK010000389.1:0-2298 GCA_051960335.1 Sphingomonas sp. | reverse complement strand
GCATCGGCCGCGCGGAGCGCCGCGAGCACACGCATCAAATGGTGCGCGTCATGCACTTCGAGGTCGATCGTGTTGCTGTGGAAGGTCGTGTCACGCGCATCGAGCCGAAGGTTGATGATATTGGCGTGCTGCGCGCCGATGATCGTCGAAACGACGCCCAGCGCGCCGGGCTCGTTCCTGACTTCGACGGTGATCCGCGCGGTGCCCCCTTCCGACTTGTCGCCCCAGGCGAGATCGACCCAGTCGACATCCTCGCCCTCGATCAGCTTCGGGCAATCGATCGTGTGCACCTCGATCCCCTCGCCGGGTCGACGCAGGCCGACGATCCGGTCGCCCGGCACGGGATGGCAGCACTCGCCCAGCGTATAGGCGACACCCGGCGTCAATCCTTTGATCGAGATCGCGCTCGATTGCGGCGGCGCCTGGTGATCCGAATCGGCGCCGGCCGATCCCGGCATCACCGCCTCCATCACTTGCGCGTCGGTTACCGTGCGGTGCGCGATCGCTTCCATCAGCGCCGCCTCGTCGGCCAGCTTGAGCCGCTTCACCGCATGGTCCAGCGCGTCGGCACCGATCGGCGCGGGCAGGCGGTGGACGATTTCGTCATAGATCTTGCGGCCGAGCGCCACCGTCTCGTCGCGCTCCTTGTGGCGCAAATGGCGGCGAATCGCCGCGCGCGCTTTGCCGGTGATCGCGAAATTGAGCCAGTTGGGCTGCGGCGTCTGCGCCTTGGACCGCAGGATCTGCACCTGATCGCCATTCTCGATCGCGGTGCGCAACGGGACGACGCGGCCGTTGATCTTCGCCCCCACCGCCTGATCGCCGAGATCGGTGTGCACCGCATAAGCGAAATCGATCGGCGTCGCGCCCTTGGGCAGCTGGATCAGTTCGCCGGCGGGCGTGAAGGCGAAGATGCGATCCTGATACATCGCCATGCGCGTGTGCTCGAGCAGCTCTTCCGGGCTCGCCGCGGTATCGAGGATTTCAATAAGGTCCCGGATCCAGCGAACCTGCGTATCCGGCCGCACCGCATTCTGCTTGTACGCCCAGTGCGCGGCGAGGCCGTATTCGGCCTGTTGGTGCATCTCGTGGGTGCGGATCTGCACTTCGACGCGGGTATTGTCGGCGTGCATCACCGTGGTGTGCAGCGATCGATAGCCGTTGCGCTTGGGCGTCGAGATATAGTCCTTGAAGCGGCCCGGCACCATCGGCCAGCGCCGGTGGATCACGCCCAGCGCGCGGTAGCATTCCTCCTCGGTATCGACGATCGCGCGAAACGCCATGATGTCGGAAAGCTGCTCGAGGCTGACGTGCCGTTCGGACATCTTGCGCCAGATCGAATAGGGATGCTTCTCGCGCCCCGAAATCTCGGCTTCGATGCCGCCGCGCGACAGGAGGAGCTTCAGCCCCGATCCGATCTTGGCGATCCGGTCGCCGCCGCCTGCCTTCAGCGTCTCGAGCCGCTTGGTGATCGATTCATACGCCTCGGGCTCGAGCTCGCGAAACGCCAGCGTCTGCATCTCGATCATGAATTCGTACATGCCGATCCGCTCCGCGAGCGGGGCGTAGATATCCATCGTCTCCTTGGCGATGCGGCGGCGCTTCTCGGGCTTCGCGATGTGGTGAAGCGTGCGCATGTTGTGCAGGCGATCGGCGAGCTTGACCAGCAGCACGCGAATATCGTCCGACATCGCCAGCAGGAACTTGCGCAGGTTTTCCGCGGCGCGCTCATTTTCGGTCTGCGCCTCGATCGACGACAGCTTGGTGACGCCGTCCACCATCCGCGCGACCTCGCGGCCGAACAGCCGCTCGATCTCGTCGTGCGTCGCGACGGTATCCTCGATCGTATCGTGCAGGATCGCGGTCGCGATCGTCTCGTCGTCGAGATGCAGATCGGTCAGGATGCCCGCGACTTCGATCGGATGGCTGAAATAGGGATCGCCGCTGGCGCGCTTCTGGCTGCCGTGGGCGTGCATCGAAAAAACATAGGCGCGGTTCAGCAGCGCCTCGTCGGCGTCGGGATCGTAGCCCAGGACTCGATCGACCAGTTCATATTGGCGCAGCACGCGAACCATATCGGGTCGCGTGCTGCTGCTTTGCAATAAGATTCCGGCGTTATTTGGCGCGCGCGTTGCATTTGGCGAGCGCATCGGCTTCCAGAGCCTCGCCGCCGGCGCTGAACGACTGCAGCTTGCCCACGCCCTTGGCGATGCGCTCGCAAATCACCTCGGCGCGATCGGGGGCCTTTTTGGCGACGCAAACGCCGCCGCCGCACGACCACAAGGTGTCGCGCGTGAT
>JBQCEK010000388.1:0-2907 GCA_051960335.1 Sphingomonas sp. | reverse complement strand
ATCGCCGCGCCGGAATTGACCTTGCCCGATGCCGCCAGCTTGATCTTGCCCTTCAGATTCGATCCGACCAGCGCGTTGCGCGCCAGGATCAATCCTTCGCGCAGCGGCATGCCGACGCGGTCGCTGAGTTCGGTGGGGGCAGCGCCGGTGCCGCCCTCGGCCCCATCGATGACGATGAAGTCGACCAGGATTCCGGTCTCGAGCATCGCCTTGATGACCGCGAACAATTCGTGCGGATAGCCGACGCACAATTTGATCCCGACCGGCTTGCCGCCGGAAAGATCGCGCATGCGTGCGGCGAATTCGAGCAACTCGCGCGGGGTGGAAAACGCCGTGTGGTAGGCAGGTGAAAGGCAATCCTCGCCCTCGGGCACGTCGCGCGTCTTCGCGATCTCGGCGGTGACTTTCGCGCCCGGCAACAAGCCGCCATGGCCGGGTTTGGCGCCTTGGCTCAGCTTGATTTCGGTCATGACGACCTGATCGTGCGCGGCGCGCTCCTTGAAATGCTCTGGATCGAAATTGCCCTGCTTGTCGCGGCAGCCGAAATAGCCCGAGCCCACTTCCCAGACGACGTCGCCGCCGTGCTTGAGATGATAAGGGGACAGCCCGCCCTCGCCGGTGTCGTGATAGAAACCGCCCCTTTTGGCTCCCATGTTGAGCGCCTCGATCGCGTTCGCGCCGAGCGCGCCGAAGCTCATTGCCGAGATGTTCAGTCGCGATGCGGCATAGGGCCGGCTGCACTGATCGGTGCCGACGGTGACGCGCGAATATTTCTCGACATCGCGCGACGGCGCGATCGAATGCGCCAGCCACTCATATTCGTCGGAATAGACGTCGAGCTCAGTGCCAAACGGATGGGTCGAGACGTCGTTCTTGGCACGGGCATAGACCAAGGCGCGCTCGTCATGGCTGAACGGGCGGCCGTCGAGATCGCTTTCGACGATATAGGCTCGCAGGAATGGGCGCAGCCATTCGAAGAACCAGCGAAACCGCGCCGACGCCGGGTAATTGCGCCGCAGCGAGTGATGCGTCTGGAACAGATCGATCAGCGCCAGCACGAACATCGGCGCGAAGACGATCAGCAGCCACAGGATCGCGGGATGCCGCAACCCGATCGCGATCGTTCCCGCCGTGCCGACGAGACCGACGACCAGCAGCACGTTGCGCGATAGCGGCCGATCGCGGAACAGCGCGTCGGCGAGGGTCGCGGCGCTCATGACAGCAGGTTCTTGACGATGCCGACGACGTCGCGGCCGCGGCCGCCGAACACAGCCTTGGTCGAATAGAGCGCCATCCCCGCCACCTGTCCGGCCTCGACCTTGGGCGGCATGACGAGCTCGTAGCGATCGGTCACGACGTCGAGCAGCGACGGCCCCGGTTCGTCTAGCCAGGCGCGGACTGCCGCGTCGAGCTGATCGGCCTGATCGACGCGCCAGCCGCGAAAGCCGATCGCCTCGGCGACGCGGGAGAAATCGGGATTGACGAGATCGGTATAGGCGTCGAGCAGCCCTTCGACCTTCTGCTCGATCTCGACGAAATCGAGCGCGCCGTTATTGTACACGACGACCTTGATCGGCAGTTTCTCCTGCACCGCGGTCAACAGATCGCCGAGCAGCATCGCGATGCCGCCGTCGCCCGACAGCGCGATCACCTGGCGATCGGGGAACGCCGCCTGGGCGCCGAGCGCCTGCGGCATCGCGTTGGCCATGGTCCCGTGGCTGAGGCTGACGACGGTGCGGTTCTTCCCCGTCGAAGCGACATGGCGCAGGCACCACACCATTGGCGAGCCGCCATCGGCGGTGAACACCGCGTCGGGCGTGGCATGGCGCGAGATCGTCTCGGTCAGATATTGCGGATGGATCGCGCCGCCCTTGCCGACGGTGTCGTGCTTCGCCTGTTCCTTTTCGCTCTTGCGACGATACGCGAGGCATTCGTCGAGGAAACCGTCATCGTCGCGCTGCGGCAATCGCGGCAACAGAGCCTCGAGCGTATCGCCGATATCGCCGACCACACCGAAATCCACGGGGTGGCGTCGGCCGAGGTGCGTGCCATCGAGATCGACCTGCAGGATCACTGCCTTGTCGGGATAGAATTGACGCCAGGCGAAATCGCAGCCGAGCAGCAGCAGCACGTCGCACGAAATCAGCGCGTGGTAGCCGCTTTCGCTTCCGAAAATGCCGGTCATCCCGACATCGTAGGGATTGTCGTGCTCGAGGAAATCCTTGGCGCGCGAAGTGCGGGCGACCGGCGCGCGCAGCCGCGCCGCCAGCGCGACCACGGCGTCGTGCGCGTCTTCGCAGCCCGATCCGCCATAGATCGCGACGCGCTTGCCCCTGGTCAGCTCGAGCGCCAGACGATCGAGCTCGGCATCGGACGGTCGGATCGAGGGGCGCGCGCGATGCACGGCGAAATCAGGCTCGTCGGGCGCCCTGGCGCTCGACACGTCGGCGGGCACGATCAGCACGGCGACACCGCGCTTGGCGAGCGCCGCCTGCGCCGCCATCGCGGTCTTGCGCCGCGCCTGTGCCGGGGTGCGGATCTCCTCGCAGAACACGCTGCACGAGGCATAGACCGATTTGAAATCGACCTCCTGGGGGAAATCGAAGCCGAGTTCGTCGCGGACGATCTGGCTGGCGATCAGCACGACCGGCGCCCGGTTGCGGTGCGATTCGAACAGCCCGTTGATGAAGTGCAGGCTGCCCGGCCCGCACGATCCCGCGCACGCCGCCAGCTCGCCCGTCAGCATCGCGTCCGATCCGGCGGCGAACCCGCCCGCCTCCTCGTGGCGGACATGCACCCAGCGGATGCCGCTGGTCCGCATCGCATCGGTGATGTGGTTGAGCGTATCGCCGGGGATGCCGTAGCACCGACGCACGCCGGCATCTTCGAGTGTCTTGACGATCACAT
>JBQCEK010000387.1:0-4536 GCA_051960335.1 Sphingomonas sp. | reverse complement strand
GATCGACGATGCGGGGCGTGGATTCGGCGCCGGCGCACCCTTCACCACCGTCTTATCGATGCACGCGACCAAGACGTTTGCGGTGGCCGAAGGCGGCCTGATCCATTCCAGCGATCCCGCCGTGATCCAGACGTTGCGGGCGATGACAAATTTCGGCTTCGAGGCGGGGCGCAGCGCCACCTTGCCGGGAATCAACGCCAAATTGCCCGAGGTGATCGCGGTGATGGCGCGCGCGAAGCTCGCGGAGATCGATGTCGTGTGCGACAATCGATCGGCGATCGAGCAGGCGTATCGCGATGCGTTAAGTGAAACCTTTCAGCTGCAAAAGGTCACTGGCCGACGGCGCGCCAGTCAGTTCATGCCCGTGCTGTTGCCGGAGGCGCTGGCGGGGCAGCGCGCATCGATCGTCGCAGCGCTCGAAGCAGCGGGAGCGGGCTGCGGCCAGTATTTCAGCCCGCACCTCGCCGAGCAGCCCTGGATCCGTGAGATATCACTGATCGAGCCGACGCCGGTGGCCGACGCCGTTGGCAGCCGGATGCTGTCGCTGCCGATCACCGACGCGATGGCGCCCGCCGATGCCGACGTGATCGCCGATATGGTGAAGGCTGTCTGCGCCGATCATGCCGCCCAGCCGCGCGCAGCGGCGCGGCCGCGTACGCCCGCCATCGCCGATGTGTTGGTCGTCGGCGGCGGCCCGGCCGGCACGGCGTTGCTGACCGCGGCGACGAAGCGCGGCTTGCTCCCCGAATTCGCGCGGGGGCTGGTCATCGTCGAGCGCGACGGTGCGCTCGGCGGCGGACGGCTCGGTGACTATGCGATTCGATCGGACAGCACGGCCACGACGTTCCTCACCCAGGTGAAGGACAATCCGCATCCCGATCTTGCGGCGCTGATCGATCATCCCGCCGGACGCGCCGTCGCCGCATATACCGACGATCCGATCGGCACGCCGCTGATCGACGCCGGCCCGCTGATTCGCGCGGCGGGCGAACGGCTCGGTAATCTGGTCGAGCGTCATGGCGGCACCGTGCTGACCGGCCATGAAGCGATCGATGCGCAGCAGACGCCCGACGGCCTGTGGCGCGTCCGCCTGCATCGGCACAGTGACGGCGCCGAAATCGAGCAGCTGACGCGCAACCTCGTTCTCGCGACTGGCGGCCACCAGCCGCTCGATCGCCTCGCCACGCAGATCGTCGCCGGGCTGCCGCTGGTCTCCAGCGTCGGCGATCGGCTGCTGCAATCCGATGAAGTCCTGACGATCGGCGGTTATGAGCGCGTCGCCGATCTGCTTGCCGGCAAGCGCAATCCACGCGTTGCCGTGATCGGCGGATCGACCAGCGCGATCGCCACCATCGCGCTGCTGCTCAAGAGCAAGCCGGCGCTGCCCTGGGGACCGCAGGCAATCACCCTGCTTCACCGGGAGAAGCTACGCCCCTTCTACCCCTCGATCGAAGCGGCGCATGCGGAAGGATTCACCGATTTCGGTCCGGAGGACATCTGCCCGGTGTCCGGATTTGTCTATCGGCTTGCCGGCTTCCGGCTGGAAGCGCGCGAACTGGTGCTGCGGATGCTTGGGATCGACGGGCGTACAGCGGAACCGCGTGTGCGCTTTCACCATATCGCCGGCGACGACGACGCGGCCGCACAGGCGCATTTGCGTGACGCCGATATCGTCATCGCCGCGCTCGGCTATCGGCCGCGCGCGCTGCCGCTGGCCGACGCGCATGGCCAGCCGATCGCGCTCGCCGCGCATCGCGGCGCCGCGATGGTCGATCGCCATTGCCGCATCACCAGCAACGAGGACACGCCGATCGCCGGGCTGTTCGGGCTTGGGCTCGCCGCCGGCTTCGTGCCGTGGGGCGCGATGGGCGGCGAGGCGAGCTTCAAGGGCCAGGCCAATGGACTTTGGCAATGGCAGAATGACGTCGGGGCGATGATCGTCGATCAGGTGCTCGCCGGCCAGGTGCGTGCGGTAGCATGACTGCGCCCGTCGTCAGCGTGATCATGGCGGCATATAACGGCGCGGCGCTGATTCCCGAGACGATCGCCAGCCTGACGGCGCAGACGTTCGGCGATTTCGAGCTGGTGGTGGTCGATGATTGCTCGACCGACGACACGCTGGCGCTGCTGCGCAGCTATCACGATCCGCGGATTCGCGTGATCGCCGCCGAGACGAACCAGGGCCCGGTGCGCACCCGCAACCGCGCCTTTGCGGAGGCGCGCGGCCGTTATATCGCGGCGCTCGATCAGGACGATCTGTGCCGGCCGGAACGTTTCGCTCGACAGGTCGCGTATCTCGACGCGCACCCCGATGTGGTGCTCGCGGGCAGCGGCACGTCGATCCTGGAGGACGGCGCGGTTCGCCCATCGGCGCTGCCTCCGGTTTCGACGCCGTTCGTCATCGAATGGCTGATGCGGATCATGAACCCTCTGGTCTGGTCTTCGGTGATGATCCGCGCCGAGCCCGCACGAACGCTCGATCCCTTCACTCGTCCCGATATTCTCTATGCCGAGGATTTCGATCTCTATCACCGGATGAGCAGGATCGGCCGCATCGCGCGGCTGGACGATGATCTGCTGCTCTACCGCAGCCATGCCGGCGGCGCTTCACAGCGCTTCACCGATACGATGACGGCTAGTGCTACACGCGTTCTTGCGGACTGCCACCGCGCGCAATTCGGCGACGACGCGGAAGCGATTGCGACGCTGCTTGTCCGCCACATCATGCTTCGCGCCGCCGTGCCCGATCGCGCCACGCTGGCGCGGCTCGGCGGGGCGTTGGTGGCGATGCAGGACCATTTCCTGAAGTGCCGCCAGCCGGATGCGGAAAGCCGCAAGATGATCCGCTGGGAGACGGCGCAGCTCTGGTCACGGATCGGCCGCGCCGGCCTACGCTCGGGCGCGCTCGACCTTGGCGATGCGATGGCGGTGCGGCCCGATCACCTCGGGCTCGGCTATGCCGGGCTGCACGAGCTGATCCTGTCGCGGCTGATCGGCGGCGCGCGAGCGGCGCGGCGGTCGGCGATGGCGGGCTGACTCCCCTCCCTGAACAGGGAGGGGAGTTCGCGCTCAAGCGCCCTTTTCGAGCTCATTGACCAGCGCGTTTGCGCCGTAGACCTTGCGCAGCGCCTCACTGACTGCGGCGGCCGAAACGGAAACAGCGCGGTTGATCTTCGGATCGTAACCATAGTCGCCGCCGAGGCTGTGGATATTGCCGTCGAACACCGCCCCGATCACGTCGCCCTTGGCGTTGATCAGCGGCGACCCCGAATTCCCGCCGATGATGTCGTTCGAGGTCGAGATGTCGAACACCGTATCCGGGTTGAGCTTGTCCTTCGCCGCTATCCAGCGCGGATCGAGATCAAAGGGCGGTTTGCCGGTCGCGCGTTCGTAAAGCCCCTTGAAATAGGTGAAGGGGGGCACCGTTGTGCCCTGATAGGTCCAGCCTTCGATCTTGCCGTAGGAGAGCCGAAGCGTGAAGGTGGCGTCCGGATAGATGCTGTCGCCATAAACGGCGAAGCGCGCCTTCGCGATCTTCTCGGCGGCGGCCGTCGTCGGCCCGGCGACCTTCTCGTTATAGGCGGCGCGGAGTTTGCGCGCTTCAGGATCGATGCGCAGCACATATTGGATCATCGGATCCTTCGACGCGGTGATCGCGGCCAGGCCGCCGGTCCACAATTGCTTGCGCACCGCCGGATCGCCGAGCGTGGAGCTGGCCAGCGTCGCGGACAAATCCTCCGGGCTGTCCTTGCCGAGCAGCAGCTTGGTGTAGGGCGAATCCGCCGTCAGATATTCGCGCGCCTTGCTGAGCCAGAATTCGATCTCGAGTTGCTCGAGCTTGGGATAGACCGGCTTTTCGTCGAACAGTTCCTTTTCGAGCAGCGGTAGTTGCGGATCGGCATAGCCCGGCAAGCGATCGGCCGACGGCTTGGTGCGTTCCACAGCGGCTCGAACCAGCGTGCGCGCATAATCGAACAGATCGGACCCGAGCGGGCCGCCCTCGACATAATTATACGGCCGCGCCAGTGCGGCGACGCTTTCCTGCGCCGTCTCGATGGTCGCCCAGGGATCGCCGAAATCGGGCCCGAGCTTGTCTTTCACGCCCGCCACCTTCTGGCGCAGATCGGCTTCCTCGGCCGCCTTCTTCGCCATGAAATCCTTGTCGTCGAGCGCGCCGAGACGTCCCCAATAGACCTTGTAGCTATTCTCCAGGCCAAACAGCAGATCCTGGGCGATGCGCTTGTTCTCGGCGCTTTCCTCACCGAAACGGATCAGCCGGCCGCGCAGTTCGGAAAACTGCGCGATCGTCAGCGGCAGGGTCAGCGTGCGCTGGGTATCGAGTTGCGCCATCGTCAACTGGCGATCGGTGCCGCCGGGATTGCCGGCGATGAACACGGCTTCGCCCGCGGTCGGCGTGCTTGAATTCCACTTGAGATGATCCGGCGTCGAGACCGGCTTGCCGTTCTCGTAAAGCCGGACGAAGGCGCTATCGAGATCATAGCGCGGGAAATTGAAATTGTCCGGATCGCCGCCGAA
>JBQCEK010000386.1:0-2535 GCA_051960335.1 Sphingomonas sp. | reverse complement strand
TGCCGATCTGGGCCGAGCTCGAGCGTTCATGACCATCGCTGGGCCTAGCTGAGCCGATGCGCGAAAAGGAAGTCCGGCTGGCGCTGGTCTGTTACGGCGGAATCAGCCTGGCCGTTTACATGCACGGCATCACCAAGGAGATATGGCGCTTCGCCCGCGCCAGCCGCGCCTTTCACGACGGCCAGACGGCAAGCGGCGGCAGCCAGGGCATCTACCGTGCGATGCTAGAGGAGATTCAGGAGGTCAGCGCGCTTCGTCTCCGCTTGCTGGTCGATATCATCGCCGGCGCCAGCGCGGGCGGGATCAACGGCGTGTTCCTCTCTCAAGCGATTTCGACCGGCCAGTCGCTCGAACCGCTGACCGACCTGTGGCTCGATTCGGCCGATGTCGAAGCCCTGATCGATCCCGACGCGGCGCCTTCATCGCGATTTGCCAAGGCCTGGGCGCTGCCGATCGCCTGGATGGCGGCGAAGCGCAACGGCGGCGACATCGACGAGCAGGTGGAAGCCACGGCGCGCGAGGAAGTGAAGGCCAAGCTGTCGCATTTCGTGCGCTCGCGCTGGTTCGAACCGCCATTCGGCGGCGCGCGCTTCACCGGGCTGCTGCTCGATGCGGTGGAAGCGATGGCGGCAGCGCCGCGCGGGCCGCGATTGCTGCCCGACGGCCAGCCGCTCGATCTCTACGTCACGGTCACCGATTTTCGCGGGCATCCCGAGCGGCTACGCCTCAATTCACCGCCCGAAGTGGTGGAGACCGAGCACCGGCTGGTGTTTCCCTATTCGGATCACGGCGAGCCGCTGCAGGCCCTGGCCCACCCCGCCGAGCTGGTGTTCGCCGCCCGGGCGACATCGAGCTTTCCCGGCGCGTTTCCGCCGTTCACGGTCGGCGAGCTGGACGGCGTGCTGGCGGCGCGCAAGATCGACTGGCCCAGTCGCGACGCTTTCCTGGCCCGGGTGCTGCCGCGACAGGCCGCCGCGAATGCCGCCGACAAAGCCGTGCTGATCGATGGATCGGTGCTCGCCAACGCCCCGTTCAAGCCCGCCATCGATGCGCTGAAGGAACGCCCGGCGCACCGCCAGATCGATCGCCGCTTCATCTATATCGATCCCTCGCCGGGGCTGAAGATCCATTTCGGCGGGGAGATCAAGGAAGCGCCGGGCTTTTTCCAGACGATTATCGGTGCGGTATCCGAATTGCCGCGCCAGCAGCCGATCCGTGACAATCTGGAGGATATCGCCAAGCGATCCGAAGCGATCGAGCGGATGCGATCGATCATCGCCGATATCCGGCCCGAGGTGGAAGCTGAGGTGGAGCAGCTGTTCGGGCATACGCTGTTCCTCGATCGGCCAACGGCGCCGCGCCTCGCCAACTGGCGGCGGCGAGCGCAGAATGCCGCGGGCGTGAAGGCGGGGTTCAGCTACGCCGCCTACGGCCATCTGAAGGTGGACGGGGTGATCGACCTGATCGCCGAGCTGCTCTACCATGTCGGCGGCGAGCACGGCCTTGCGCGACGGGAGCATGTGCGGGACGCCGTTGCCGCCACTGTTCGCACCGAGGGTTTCCACGACGAAACGCTGACCTTCGCCGGGGGGGCGAGCCCGGCGGCGATCGATTTCCTGCGCCGCTATGACCTCGGCTTTCGGATTCGCCGGCTGCGACTGCTCGCCCGGCATCTGACCGCGATCGAAACCGAGCATGAAGACGCGGAGCTCGCGCCGATCCGCGAGGCGATCTACGAATCGCTCGCCGTCTATCTGGAGTGCAAGCGGACCGATACGCATATCCGGCTGCGGCGCGAGGTTCGCCGGCTCGGCGCCGATGCGAGTGTGTTGCTGGCGCGCCTGTCCGAATCGATGGACCTGACGACGCTGGACGCGGAGACGGACGGGCGCATTGCCGAGGCGCTGGCGCAGCTCAGCCGGCCGATCCGCCGAACGATGCTGTTGTCCTATCTCGGCTTTCCCTATTTCGATGTCGCCACGCTGCCGCTGCTGCAGGGCGAAGGGCTCGACGAATTCGATCCGATCAAGGTCGATCGCATTGCCCCGGACGATGCGCGCTCGATCCGCGCGGGCGGGGCCGAGGCGACGCTGAAAGGCATTCAGTTCAACAGTTTCGGTGCGTTCTTTAGCAGAGCCTATCGAGAGAATGACTATCTCTGGGGCCGGCTGCACGGTGCGGAGCGGATGATCGACATCGTGCTGTCCACCCTGCCCGCCGCGGTTCGGCTGAAGCCGGGGCGCGTCGCCGGAATCAAGCGCGCCGCCTTCCTCGCCATCCTCGACGAGGAGGAAACGAAGCTGACCGCGATCCCGGCGCTGATCGCCTCGTTGCGCAGTGAAATCGGGCCGCCCTGAACGCTGGCCGGGAGCCGCCCCGCAACCCCTCTGGCCAAAGCGTCGTTTGCGGAATAGGTTCCGCGCATGGGTCCCAGACAAGAACGAGCCGCCTGATGCAATTCCTGAAGGGCCTTTTGTGGTTCCTCCTGGCCGTGCTGGTCGTCGTTTTTTAATATTCGAAAAGTACCAAAGTTTA
>JBQCEK010000385.1:0-10230 GCA_051960335.1 Sphingomonas sp. | reverse complement strand
CGCGGTGTGGCGGCAGCAGGTGCGGCTGATGGAAGCGGTGTCGCTGCTGGCGATGGGCCAGCCCGTGACGACGGTGGCGTTCGACGTCGGCTATGAGAGCCCTAGCGCGTTCACGGCGATGTTTCATCGCTCGTTCGGGGCGCCGCCCAGCCAGTATCGCCCGCGCTCGCCCGAACCGCGGATGCACTGAACGCCAGCCCAAGGCGCGAGCGGCGATAGCCGTAGCTCGCGTAGAGCACCGCACCGAACGCGATGTAGCAGACCAGGATGACGAGCGGGATCGGCTGGCCGGTCGCGGCCTTGTGAGCGATGTCGATCAGCACCGGCGCGACGGTGAGCAGGCAGAAGACCAGCGCGAGCACCGGCACGACGCCGAGCCATACCCGGCCGACCCTGACGCCGCCCAAGGGGACGCGGAACGGCCGCTCGAGCTCCGGATGCGTCGAACGCAGCCAGATCACCGACAGCGCGACCATTGAAAAGGCCAGAGCGGTTCCAAGGCTGACGAGATCGCCGAGGATGCTGATCGGCAACATCGCCGCCGCCAGCGCCGAAACCGCGGCGACGAACAATGTGCCCTTCCACGGCGTCTGGAAGCGCGGATGCATCGCAGAGAAGAACCGCGGCAGCAGCCCGTCGGTCGCCATCGCGAAGCAGATGCGCGACTGGCCATAGGTGTTCACCAGCAGCACCGACGACAGTCCCATCAGCGCGCCGACCTTGATCAGGATGCCCATCGCCGGCCATCCCACCGCGTCGACCGCGACCGCGACTGGATCGGGCACATTGAGCGCGGTGTAGGGAACAAGGCCGGTCATCACGCGCGCGACGAGGATATAGAGGATCGTGCAGATCACCAGCGCCGAGAGGATGCCGATCGGTAGGTCGCGCCGCGGGTTGCGCGCCTCAAGTGCGGCTGTCGAGACGGTCTCAAAGCCCAGATAGGCGAAGAACAGCACCGATGCGGCGCGGAAGATGCCGGGCACGCCGTAAGCGAAGCCGCCCTGGTTGGCCGGGATGAACGGATGCCAATTAGCCGGGTCGACATGGCGCCAGCCGACCACCACGAAGCCGATCAGCACCGCTAGCTTGATGAAGACGAGCACCGCGTTGACCGTCGCCGAATGGGTAATCCCGCGCACCAGCACGCCGGCAAACAGCAGCAGCCCCGCCACCGCGACGAGGTTGACCCCGCCGCCGACCGAAAAGGCGGTGCCGTACGCGCTCACCGTGGTCTGTACGAACGGCGTGACGATGCCCGCGGGCAGCACGATCCCGAAATCGCCGAGGAGGCTAGTCAAAAATCCCGCGAACCCCGCCGCCAGCGCCGAGCCGGCGAGACCGTATTCAAGCATCAGCAACCAAGCGAGCCCCCAGGCGAACACCTCGCCGAGCGCGGTGTAGGCATAGGTATAGGATGACCCAGATACGGGCAGCGTCGAGGACAGCTCGGCATAGCACAAGGCGGTGAACCCGCACGCGATCCCGGCGACGACGAATGACAGGATCACCGCCGGCCCGGCATAATTGGCCGCCGCGGTGCCGCTCATCACGTAGACGCCGGCGCCGACGATGCAGCCGATCCCGAGCATGGTGAGCTGCACCGGCCCGAGCGACCGCCGCAGCCCGTGGTCAGCCTGATCGCTCCGCACGTCGTCGAGCGATTTCCGCGCCATCAGGCGCGCGCGGCGGTGGCCCAAGCCAACTCTCCTTAGCTACACGCCTTCATGTCTAATGATTGCCGATAGGCTAGCATGCAGCGAAGGGGTCACAACCAAACGCGGGTGGGCCATTCGTTGTCCTTCCAACTACCGCTTTTGTAGCGTGACCGGTCGAGCCTCCGGCGCCCCCGAAAGTCCTCTGTGGATGGCTCCCGCGTTGCAAGGGGTGATTGACGTTTCTGGCATTGGTCGGGTGCAGTCTGCTTTCTTAATTTGCGCAATTGAAACCGGACCGGCAGGAAGCGGCCCAGGAGGTGCCATAATTTGCCGTGTGAACGAATGGCCGGTTTCGACAGCCGAACTGGGGGTCGTGAACGTCGGCTCTGTTGGCGGCTGTGGACATGGCGCCGGTGCCCGCCAGACGTGGCGGCTCTCGACCCAAAGCCAGCCGTTCGCCGGTCGAGTTCTAAACGGCAGCTGCTGAGACAACTTGCCATTCGCCCAGCGTGACGCCGCCTGGTAGCAGCGCGCCCCAACTTCGGTCATTCGAAGGCCACTTCGGCCGCCCCGGAAGCCGCCAAAGAACAGATCGAGCATTTCGAGCACGAACCGGCCATCGAACACGGCAAGCGCCAAAGACGTCCCGGAACTCTCCTCACGCCGGGCAAAATCCCGGCTTCGTCCGCGACGATCGCACATTGACCTGGGTGCTTGCCGATAACCGATCTGAAGCATTGCCGAGCATCAGGCGGTAGGTGCCCGCCTTCAGTCGCCAGCACTTGCCAGGGGTGTCATAGTTCGCCAGCAGCCTCGGATCGACCGTCAGCGTAACGTTGCTCGATTGGCGCGGTTTGAGCGCGAGCTTGGTGAAGGCGACGAGCCGCTTTGGCTCCGGCCACCCGGGACCGGCGGCATAAAGTTGCGCCACCGCCATGCCGGCGGTGTTGCCGTCATTGCGCAACATGAAGCGCGCTCTCACGCCCCGATCAGTCGGCTGGACGCGGAATTGGCTATAGCTGAAGCTCGTGTACGACATGCCGTGGCCGAAGGCGAAGGCGGGCGTCTGTTGCTTCGCATCGTACCATTTGTATCCTACCAGCGGCCCTTCGCTATAGATGACGTCTCCCTTGGCGGGCTCGGCCGGATGCGGCAGCTGATCGAGGTTGCGCGGGAAGCTGACTGGCAGATGGCCCGACGGGTTGACGCGACCTGTCAGCACGTCGGCGATGGCGTCGCCGCCTGCCGTGCCCGGAAACCACGCTTCGACCAACGCTCCGATCTTGTCAGCCCAAGGCGTCAATACCGGCCCGCCGGTTTCGAGGACGACGACGGGAACCGCTTACCTGCCGTCCCGCCGTCCGGACGAATATAAGGTTTGCGCCACCACGGCCACCTGGGTTCGATTGCGGACATTAAGCTTGCGCATCAGGGCGGTCATGTGCGCCTTTACAGTGGCTTCCGCGATACCGAGATCGAACGCGATCTGCTTGTTGAGCTGGCCCGAACGAACCCCCTGCAGCACCTTGAACTGAGTCGGCGTCAGCGTGCTGCCGATTGCTTTCACCTCAGTCGGGGAGCCAGTGTTGGCTTGGCTCGCATGTGCGCCCATCGGGACCTCCCTGCTGTATCCGGGCAGGCGTTTCGCTGCCCTTGCTTGCCGCTTGATGCGTATGACTAATCACTGTCGTGCGCAATATCGGTTAGACAGGTTGCTTATAATTTTTCTCAGATATGGGTCAATATCCAAAAATATCTAGTCAATTTCACGATAGCTGTCATACAGAAATAAGAATGCTCGAGCGGTAGATGCCGTGACACAAGGGCGTGGAGGAAAGGATTGCCGATGGGGTCATTGCGTCAGAATCGACTCACCAACGCCAGGCTTGCAGGGGAAGGACGATGACGAGTGGCGACCTGCAATTGATCGCCGCCGCTTTGCTCGGCATCGGCGCGTCGATCGCGCTGATCCTGCGCGGCCGCATGCATCCGTTTCTGGCACTTCTGTGTGGGGCGTTTATCGTCGGGCTGTGTGCCGGACTATCCGCGAACGCGACTGCTGCCGCTGTCGAAAAGGGCGCTGGCGATATCCTTGGTAATACTGGGTTGATCGTGGCGCTCGGCTTGTCGCTCGGCGCGATGCTGCAACTGTCGGGCGGCGCGAACGCGCTGGCGCGCGCCGGGATAGGGATGACCGGGCCTGCGGGCGCGCCTTGGGCGAGCTTGGCCGTCGCATTGATCGTCGGGCTTCCGCTATTCTTTGAAACCGGGCTGGTGTTGCTCCTGCCGATCGTTGCCGCTGCGGCCGCGAGCATGACCGGTGAGCGCGGTAGCGACTACGCCCGGCTTCGACTGGTGCTGCCAGCGCTCGCCGGCCTGTCAGTGATCCACGCGCTGGTGCCGCCGCACCCAGGGCCGCTGATCGCGGTGAACGCGCTGGGCGCGAACTTGGGGCGGACCATCGTTTATGGACTGATTGTGGCGATCCCGACGGCCGTGATCGCCGGGCCGGTGCTGTCTCGGTTCATCGCGCGGGGTATAACTCTGGCGCCGCCAGTTATCGAAACGCACGCTCTGGTTGGCCGCGCCCCTCGCAACGGCGTTTCGCTTGCGATCGTGCTGATGCCGGTGGTGCTGATCGCCGGCGGCCAGATCCAGGCGCTGATGCCTGCCGACATCGCGCCGCGATTTGGTTGGCTGGCGACCCTCTCCAATCCGGTGCTGGCGCTGCTCATCACCAATCTTGCGGCGCTTGCGATGCTGTTCGGACGGCGGCTGAGCGACGCTGCGATCCAGGAGTCGATCTGGGACGACACGCTGAAGCCGGCCGGTGCAATTTTGCTCGCGATCGGTGCTGGTGGTGCGCTCAAGCAAGTCTTGGTGACGGCCGGGCTGTCCGATCTGCTCGGCCGGATTGCGGCGGAAAGCGGCTTCTCGCCAATTCTGCTGGCGTGGCTGGTAGCAGTGGCGATCCGGCTGGCGACCGGTTCGGCAACCGTCGCCACGATCACCACCGCGGGGATCATGACCGGCGTGTTGAAGATGACGGGCGCTTCGCCCGAATGGATGGTGCTCGCGATCGGCGCCGGCTCCGTTTTCTTCTCGCACGTCAACGATCCCGGATTCTGGCTGGTGAAAAGCTACGTCGGAACGAGCACGGCCGACACCTTCAAGACGTGGTCGGTACTTGAGACCGTGGTTTCCGTCGTCGGCCTGATTTGTGTATTGGTTGCCAGTGGACTGTTTTGACGGCTGTGGGGCAGGGGGACAGACGATGAGCGAGGGACGCCTTGCCGATCGTGCCTATTCGAATATCGTTGAACTGATCAACGTGCATGATCTGGCCGTCGGCGATCGATTGCCCGCCGAATCGAAGCTAGCGGTCGATTTCGGTATGTCGCGCACCGTCGTGCGCGAGGCGCTGGTGCGATTGGCGGCCGACGGCATTACGGAGGCACGACGCGGCGCCGGGTCATACGTCAAACGGCGTCCGTCCGAACGGCTTGGTGTGCATCTGCCGCTTTCCGAACTGTCGACGACGATGGGAAGCTATGAGGTACGCTTCGTGGTCGAGGCGGAAGCGGCCAGGCTTGCCGCGATGCGCCGATCAAGCGGGCAGATGGAAATGATTGAGCAGGCTATGGCTGATCTCCGCCGTGCCTTGCTGGAAACCGGCCCGGCGCACCGCGAGGATATGGTGCTGCACCGTATGATCGCGCTTGCCACCGCCAACCCGGCGTTCGTTTCAACCTTTGACTGTATGTTCGGCGATATCGACCGCATCATGCGCGCCGGCGTAGACATTTCGCGTTCGCGACCGCCCGAAGCGATCGATGCGATGCTTTTCGAACACGAGATGATCGTCGAGGCGATCCGTGCGCAGGATCCGGATGGCGCCGCACTAGCAATGCGCTGGCATCTTTCGCAGGGCCGTAAGCGGCTGATGCCCTGACTGTTACGACCTTGGTCGCGGATGGCCGCCCTCCCTATCGGTTCTATTATCGTCGAAACCGTTGAATAAAAAAGGGGAGCGATATGCGCAAAGCGCGAGTGTTCAAGCGTGGGGATCGCATGCTGGCGAGCTTAGCGGCAATGCTGCTGTCGACTTCCGCGCTGGCAGCGCCATCGCACTCGGTGTTCGCCACCGCGCCGAACGATCCGCGCGCCGTTACCGTTCGTGCCGCTGGAAACGGCACCACCGACGATACCGGTGCCCTGCAATCGGCGATCGACGCGGCCTATGCCAAGGGCGGCGGTGGGATCGTATTTCTGCCGTCGGGCCGCTACCGGCTGACTCGCACGCTGTACATGCGACCTGGGGTCCGGCTGTTCGGCGTCGGAAAGTCACGCCCTGTTTTCGTGCTCGCCGATGCGACGCCGGGGTTCCAAAAGGGCGTGGCGACGATGGTGATCTTTTCCGGCAATGCGCCGGACAGCACCTTTCCCGTTGCCTTTCCGCCGCCCGACAGCGTGCCTTCCAACGCCAAGATCGCGGACGCCAACCCCGGTACCTTCTACTCGGCGATGAGCAACGTGGATTTCGCGATCGGCAAGGGGAACGCCGGCGCGATCGCGGTGCGTTTCCACGCCGCACAACACGCTTATCTGAGCCATATCGATTTCGACATCGGCTCGGGGCTCGCCGGCATCTATCAGGTCGGCAACGAGGCGGTGGATATCCATTTCCGCGGCGGGCGCTACGGTATTTTGACGGAGAAGCCGTCGCCGGCGTGGCAATTCAGCCTGATCGATTCGACATTCGACGGTCAGCGTGAGGCCGCGATCCGCGAGCATGAAGCCGGGTTGACCCTGGTCAACGTCGCGATGCGCGACACGCCAGTCGGGATCGATATCGACAAGGGCTATGGCGACTGGTTGTTCGGCAAGGACGTTCGGTTCGAAAACGTCTCGAATGCCGGTGTCGTCATCAGCAACGAAGGCACCGCCTACACCCAAATCAATTTCGAGAATGCACTGGCGAGCGATACCCCGATCTTTGCCCGCTTTCGCGACAGCGGGCGGACCGCGGCGGGCAGCGGCCGCACCTATCGTGTCACCGATTTCGGCTATGGCATGACGGTGCCCGGGCTTGGCCGGACGGGACACTATGAGACGGTGATGAAAGCAGACACGATCGGCGCCATGCCGGTGCCGGCCGCGCCAGTGATCCGGCAGCTGCCACCGGTTTCGGAATGGGTGAACGTCCGGGATCTTGGCGCAAAGGGCGACGACCGCACCGACGATACCAAGGTGATTCAGCGCGCAATCGATAAGTACCGGGCGATCTATTTCCCAGCCGGTTTCTATCACGTTACAGATACGCTGAAACTCAAGCCCGATACGGTGTTGATCGGCCTTCATCCCGGCCTTACCCAGCTCATCCTGCCGGATGAGACGCCCGCCTTTCAGGGCGTCGGTGCGCCAAAGGCGCTGGTCGAAGCGCCCAAGGGCGGCGATAACATCGTTTCTGGCTTGGGGTTGTACACCAGCGGGATCAACGACCGCGCGACGGCGCTTTTGTGGAAGGCGGGCGCGACATCGCTCGTCGATGACGTGAAGATTCAGGGCGGCCACGGCACCACGCTTTTCGACGGCACGCGGTTCGATCCGTATAACGCGACGCATTCGGGCGACGCCGATCCCCGCAAACGTTGGGCCGCGCAGTATGCGAGCATTTGGGTGACCGATGGCGGCGGCGGCACGTTCAATGGCTTTTGGAGTCCCGATACCTACGCCAAATCCGGCTTCCGCGTGTCCTTCACCAACACGCCCGGCCATGTTTACCAATTGTCGAATGAACATCACGTTCAGACCGAGATCGAGCTCGATCACGTTGCAAATTGGGAACTGCTCGCCCCGCAAACCGAGGAGGAAGGCGGCGAAGGGCGGAACACCGTGTCGCTGGCGATCCGCAATTCGCGCAACATCCTGATTGCGAACTACCACGGCTATCGAGTTACGCGCACGGTCAAGCCGGTGCGCGCTGCCGTCGTGCTCGAAAACGATGCCGACATCCGCTTCCGCGGCGTCCACGTCAATTCAGAGAGCGGGGTGGGCCTTTGCGACGAAAATGGCTGCACCACTTTCCTGCGCCTCAGCAAATTTCCCTATTCGAGCGCTATCTTCGATCAAACGCATGATCTGGAGGTGCGCGAACACGAGTTCGCCCGCCTCGACGTGCCGGCCGATCCGCCATCGCCCCCTGCGTTCGCCATGCCCATGCCGGCCAAGCTTGCTGGCGATTTCTGGTCGGCCTCCGGGGCGACCGTTGGCACGGACGGCACGCTTTATTTCGTCGATAGTCACTTTCAGCGTATCTGGAGCTGGTCGGCGGGCAAGGGGCTGAAGCTGGTGCGTGACGACACGCTCGATCCGGTCAACCTCGCGATGGATAAATCTGGTGATTTGATAGTGCTGTCGTCGGCCGGAAAATACGGCACGGTGTATAGCTTCAAGCCCGGCACGCCTGCGACCGATCTCGCCGTGCTTAAACCGCAAGCCGCCAAACGTCGGCCTGGCGCCGATACGTTGCTGCCCGGCAACTGGTGGGTGAACGGCGAGTTCAAGGATCAGCTCGATCCGGCGAGCTATCAATTCACCACGCTGGCGGAAATGTTTCGCGGCTATGCGGCGGTGCCGAAGGCGGAACAATATGTCTCGCCGGACGGAAGCCTGGTGCTCCCGGTGTTCCGCACGCTGCATCTCGGCCCGCCTAACCATCAGGGCTTGCGCTTTTCGGATACGCTCGACGCCTACAGTCTTGTTGCTGCAAAGCCGGGATCGCGCATCTATCTGAGCAATGATTCGGAAGACCGAACTTACACGGGCCTTGCTGGCGAAAACGGCACGGTCACCGACTTAAAGCCGTTCGTCGATCGCGGAGGCGAAAGCGTTGTGGCGGGGCCGGATGGGCGCGTCTTCGTCGCCAATGGGCAGGTGTTCGTCTATCGTTCGGATGGCACGCAGATCGGCGAGATCGATGTGCCGGAGCGGCCGTTACAGCTGATTTTCGGTGGCGCGGACAAGCGCACGCTGTTCATCCTGACGCACCATTCGCTCTATTCAGTGCGCCCCTAGCGCGCACTCGTCAGTGCGAGAGGATCAGCGGCCTCGTCCTCTCGCAATTGCGGAAACGCCAAGGTCAGGGGACTGGTGCGGTAACCTTGACATCGCCTTGGCTCAGCCAGCCTTCGTCACTGAGCCAGTCGGATAGGCGATCGGGCCAATGCTCGATCGACAACCGCTCGGAGTGTGCTGCGATGTTGAAGCCGTGGCCGATGCCGGCCCACAGATGCAACTCCGCCGAAACACCGGCATCGCGCAGCTGCTTGTAGAGCGTTATCGCCGGCATCGCGCAGCACGGATCGAGCGTGCCGGCGGTGATGAAGGCTGGAGGGGCGCCATTGACCGCCTTGGCTGGAATGCCCAGCGGGCCGGGATAGACCAGCACCTGGAAATCGGGTCGGCCGGTCACCCGGTCGATCGGGTCTCCATCGGCACGCAGCGGCGGTGCCGGATTGTCCGAGACTGCCGTCACCAGCTCGCCGCCGGCGGAAAAACCCATCATGCCGATGCGATGCGGATCGACGCGGTATTGCGCGGCGTGCGCACGCACCCATTGCACCGCCCGGCGCGCATCGGCCGCGGCATCGCGCTCGATCGTGTAGGATGAGCCGGACTCACGGGCGAGGCGGTATTTCAGCACGAAGGCCGTGATGCCATAGCGGTTGAGCACCTTCGCCGGGCCGACGCCTTCGTTCTGAAAGACGAGGAACTGGTGCCCGCCGCCGGGAATGACGATCATGCCGATACCATTCGCGTGGCGCGGATCGGCCGGGAAAACCGTCAGCGATGGATTTTGGACATTGTGGACGTATCCGTTGACGATCCGTTCTGGCTCGTTGCGCCGTGCTTCGGCGCCTGGCGCGCCATTTGGCCATAGATGAACCACCTCGCGGGTCGGTTCGGGAGGCGGCGTCTGCGCCGGCGCGATTGTCGCGACCATTGAGCAGGCGAACAGCGCAGCGAGCATTGGCGGACGATTCATGACTTTTTCCGTTCTCCTTGCGAACGATCAGGGCGCGCTGGGGCTTCCGGGGCCAAGCCGATCGATAAAGGCATAGATGTCGTCGGACAGTTCCCGGATGGGCCGCTCTGCGTCGAGCGTCAGTGCGCATTCGTCGTTTCCGGGGCGTTCGAGCGTCTGCAGCTGGCTGTCGAGCAGGCTCTTCGGCATATAGTGACCCGGTCGATTGCCGACGCGCTGCGCCAGTTCCGCCGCGCTCGCCTCAAGCAAGACGAAGAGCGTAGGCGCAGCGATCGCCGCGGAAAGCCGATCGCGATAACTATGCTTCAGCGCTGAGCACGCCACGATTACGCGTCCTCGCGTGGCGGCCGCTTTGCTAGCGGCCGCGCCCAGGGCATCGAGCCACGGC
This sequence comes from Sphingomonas sp., assembly GCA_051960335.1. Lineage (GTDB taxonomy): Bacteria > Pseudomonadota > Alphaproteobacteria > Sphingomonadales > Sphingomonadaceae > Sphingomonas. The sequence continues at coordinate 137 of JBQCEK010000385.1, read as the reverse complement.
CAGCGATCGCTATCGTCGAGTGGCTCGCCCGCTCGCATCTTGGTGATGTTCGCGTCGGGGTGGAAACTATCGCCTTCGAGAAACGGACAGTGCAGTTCGGCGGCGAGCATGCCCCCCAGCGTCGATTTGCCACTGCC
>JBQCEK010000384.1:0-2225 GCA_051960335.1 Sphingomonas sp. | reverse complement strand
CACCGTCAACCAGACGATCGCTCCGGATACCGCCGAGCTGTTGGTCACCGAATTCGGACATAACATCAAGCGCGTATCCGATTCGGACATCGATCTATCGCTCAACACCGGCGACGATGCCGAGGATACGCTGAAGCCGCGTTCGCCGGTCGTTACGATCATGGGCCATGTCGATCACGGCAAGACCAGCCTGCTCGATGCGCTGCGCGGCACCGGCGTCGCCGCGGGCGAAGCGGGCGGCATCACCCAGCATATCGGCGCCTATCAGGTCACGCTGAAGGACAAGTCGAAGATCACCTTCCTCGATACGCCGGGCCACGAAGCGTTCACCGAGATGCGCGCGCGCGGCGCCAACGTCACCGATATCGTCATCCTGGTGGTGGCGGCCGACGACGGGCTGATGCCGCAGACGATCGAGGCGATCAACCACACCAAGGCGGCCGGCGTGCCGATGATCGTGGCGATCAACAAGATGGACAAGCCCGAGGCCAATCCGCAGCGCATTCGCGAGCGGCTGCTCGAGCATGAAGTGATCGTCGAGGAGATGTCGGGCGACGTCCAGGACGTCGAGGTGTCGGCGCTCAAGAATACGGGCCTCGACGAGCTAGTCGAGAAGATCCAGCTCCAGGCCGAACTGCTCGAACTGAAGGCCAATCCCGATCGCATGGCCGAAGGCACTGTGGTCGAGGCCAAGCTCGACAAGGGCCGTGGTCCGGTGGCGACGATTCTCGTCAATCGCGGCACGCTGAAGGTCGGCGACACGTTCGTCGTCGGCGCGGAGAGCGGCAAGGTCCGGGCGCTGATCGACGACAAGGGCCGTCAGGTGAAGGAAGCCGGTCCGTCGGTGCCGGTGGAGGTGCTCGGCCTGTCCGGCGTTCCCTCGGCGGGCGATCCGTTGCAGGTCGTGGAGAATGAGGCGCGCGCTCGCGAAGTCGCCGAATATCGCCGCGGCGTGCTGCTTCAGAAACGCACGCAGCAAGCGCCGGCCAGCCTCGAGAGCATGTTCTCGGCGCTCAAGGACAAGCAGGCGATCGAATATCCGCTGGTGGTCAAGGCCGATACGCAAGGCTCGGTCGAGGCGATCGTGGGATCGATCAACAAGATCTCGACGGATGACATCAAGGCCCGCGTGCTGCATTCGGGCGTCGGCGGCATCACCGAAAGCGACGTGACGCTTGCCGGGGCCAGCGGTGCGCCGATCATCGGCTTCAATGTCCGCGCCAACGCCAAGGCGCGCGAGATCGCCGAACGCAACAAGGTCGCGCTCAAATATTACGACATCATCTACGATCTGATCGACGAGATCAGGGCCGGGATGGCGGGCGAGCTTGGCCCCGAGGCTTTCGAAACGGTGGTCGGTCGCGCCGAAATCCGCGAGGTGTTCTCGGCGGGCAAACACGGCAAGGCGGCCGGTCTGCTGGTGGTCGAAGGCGTTATCCGCAAGGCGCTCAAGGCGCGCATTACGCGCAACGACGTCATCATCTATCAGGGCGAAATCGCGAGCCTGCGACGCTTCAAGGACGATGTCGCCGAAGTCCGTGCCGGCCTGGAATGCGGTGTGACGTTCACGCAGAACTTCACCGACATCAAGCCGGGCGACTTCCTCGAAACCTTCGAAGTCGAGATGCGCGAACGGACGCTGTAGAGATCAATCGTCATGCCAGCGGCAGCTGGCATCTCATGCCGCAGGAGCGCCGCCATCGGCTGCTTCTGCGGCTCGAGACCCCAGCTTCCGCTGGGGTGACGCTGCTTTGGAAAGCCGCGTCATGAAAAATGAAACCGCCGAAACCAAATCCGTCCGCACGCTGCGGGTCGGCGAGCAGGTGCGGCATATCCTGTCGGAAATCCTGGCGCGCGGCGACGTGCACGATGAGACGCTGACGAAGCACCTCGTCTCCGTCACCGAAGTGCGGATGTCACCCGATCTGCGCCACGCGACGGTGTTCGTGAAGCCGCTGCTCGGCAAGGACGAGGAGGCAGTGCTGAAGGCGCTGCGCACCAATACGGCTTACTTGCAGCGCGAAGTCGCGCACCGGGTAAAGATGAAATACGCCGCGAAGTTGAAGTTTCTCGCCGACGAGAGCTTCGACGAAGGCAGCCATATCGAGGCGCTGCTGCGCGATCCCACGGTGGCGCAGGATTTGGGCGGGGAATAATTCTTCGCGCCTCCGCGCCTTCGCGCGAAAATCTATGGCTCACGCGAAGGCGCGGAGGCGCGAAGAAAG
>JBQCEK010000383.1:0-2587 GCA_051960335.1 Sphingomonas sp. | reverse complement strand
ATCGAGACGCCGTACCGCCGCGTGGTCGACGGCAAGGTGACCAATGAGGTCGTCTATCTGTCGGCGATGGAGGAGCAAAAGCACACCATCGCGCAGGCGAACGCCGAACTGAACGCCGACGGCAGCTTCGTCGAGGAAATCGTCTCGTCGCGTCAGGCCGGCGAATTCCTGATGGCGATGCGCGACACCATCACGCTGATGGACGTGTCGCCGAAGCAGCTCGTCTCGGTCGCCGCCTCGCTGATTCCGTTCCTGGAAAACGATGACGCCAACCGCGCGCTGATGGGATCGAACATGCAGCGCCAGGCGGTGCCGCTGGTTCGCGCCGAGGCGCCGTTCGTCGGCACCGGCATGGAAGAGACCGTCGCGCGCGATTCGGGCGCGGCGATCGCGGCCAAGCGCGCCGGCGTGGTCGATCAGGTCGATGCCACCCGCATCGTCATCCGCGCCACTGGTGAGGTCGATGCCGGCAAGTCGGGCGTCGATATCTACACGCTGATGAAGTTCCAGCGTTCGAACCAGTCGACCTGCATCAACCAGCGCCCGCTGGTGAAGGTGGGCGACGTGGTCCATGCCGGCGATGTGATCGCTGACGGCCCGTCGACCGAGTTCGGCGAGCTTGCGCTCGGCCGCAACGCGCTCGTCGCGTTCATGCCGTGGAACGGCTATAACTACGAGGATTCGATCCTGCTCAGCGAGCGGATCGTGAAGGACCATATCTTCACCTCGATCCACATCGACGAGTTCGAGGTGATGGCCCGCGACACCAAGCTCGGGCCGGAAGACATCACCCGCGACATCCCCAACGTCGGCGAGGAAGCGCTGCGCAACCTCGACGAGGCGGGCATCGTCTATATCGGCGCCGAAGTGGAACCGGGCGACATCCTGGTCGGCAAGATCACCCCCAAGGGTGAATCCCCGATGACGCCGGAGGAAAAGCTGCTCCGCGCGATCTTCGGCGAAAAGGCGTCGGACGTGCGCGATACGTCGCTTCGCCTGCCGCCGGGCGTTGCCGGCACGGTCGTCGAGGTGCGCGTGTTCAATCGCCACGGCATCGACAAGGACGAGCGTGCGATGGCGATCGAACGCGAGGAGATCGAGCACCTGAAGAAGGACTCGGACGACGAGCGCTCGATCCTCAATCGCGCCACCTGGTCGCGGCTCCGTGAAATGCTGCTCGGCCAGACGGCCACCGCCGCGCCCAAGGGCGTCAAGAAGGGCAGCGAGATCACGGACGATCTGCTCGACAGCGTCGATCGCCACGAGTGGTGGAAATTCGCGGTTGCCGACGACAAGGTTCAGTCGGACCTCGAAGCCGTCAAGACGCAGTATGACGAAGCCGCCAAACTGATCCGCGAAAAGTTCGAGGACCGGCGCGAGAAGCTGGAGCGTGGCGACGAGCTGCCCCCCGGCGTGCTCAAGATGGTCAAGGTGTTCGTCGCGGTGAAGCGCAAGATGCAGCCGGGCGACAAGATGGCCGGCCGTCACGGCAACAAGGGCGTGGTCAGCCGCATCCTGCCGCAGGAGGACATGCCGTTCCTGGCGGACGGCACGCCGGTCGATATGGTGCTGAACCCGCTGGGTGTGCCGTCGCGCATGAACGTCGGGCAGATCTTCGAAACGCATCTCGGCTGGGCGGCGCGCGGATTGGGCGCGCAGATCAACCAGGCGCTCGAAGACTGGCGTGAGGCCAATCCCGATCCGAAGCCGGGCGCGATGCCCGAGGCGGTGAAGGTGCGGCTGAAGGAAGTGTACGGCGAACAATATCACGACGACATCGATTCGCGCTCCGGCGATGAAGTCGTCGAATTGGCGCAGAACCTGAAGAACGGCGTGCCGATGGCGACACCGGTGTTCGATGGCGCCCGCGAGGCCGATGTTTCCAACATGCTGTCGCTCGCCGGGCTCGATACCTCGGGCCAGTCGGAGCTGTTCGACGGGCGCACCGGCGAAAAGTTCGATCGCAAGGTGACCGTGGGCTACATCTACATGCTGAAGCTCCACCACCTCGTGGACGACAAGATCCACGCGCGTTCGATCGGCCCCTACTCGCTCGTTACCCAGCAGCCGCTGGGCGGCAAGGCGCAGTTCGGCGGTCAGCGCTTCGGCGAGATGGAGGTGTGGGCGCTGCAGGCGTATGGCGCCGCGTACACGCTGCAGGAAATGCTGACGGTGAAGTCCGACGATGTGGTCGGCCGCACCAAGGTCTATGAGGCGATCGTCAAGGGCGACGACACGTTCGAGGCCGGCAGTCCGGAGAGCTTCAACGTACTCGTCAAGGAAATGCGCTCGCTGGGTCTCAACGTCGAACTCAAGAACGACGAGGACGAAAGCGAACCGCCGGCGCTGGCGGCGGAGTAAGCCACCTTCTCCCCTCCCGCTTGCGGGAGGGGTCGGGGGAGGGCCTGTCAGTTAGGCGTTCCTCCAGAGACATTCCCTCCCCTAGCCCCTCCCCTTGAGGGGCGGGGGTGGGGTGGGGGGGGTCCGCCAACCTCCACCGAACATGCTTGGGGCCAAGCCCCCCCCCCCCCCCACCCCCCGACGGGGGGGGCGGGGTGGGGCGTCAGCCCCAGGCCGTGCCCGGGGG
>JBQCEK010000382.1:0-3108 GCA_051960335.1 Sphingomonas sp. | reverse complement strand
CGATCCGATCGGTGCGCGAGACGAAATCCACTGCGGGGCAGGGAAGCGCGCGCGGATCGATCGTTCGCCCGGCCACCTGCCACGTCCCGCGCCCCGGCGCATCACCATCGAAGAAATCGAATAGTTGCGCGCCTGCCGCGTAAGTGAGCGGTGCCCCGGCATTGGCCCAATCTTCCAGCGCGATGAAGCTGCGGGCCGCCTCGCTGCCGGGATCGAGATCGGCGAAACGCTCATATTTGGCGATCGTCCGCGCCGGGTCCAGCCGCCAGAAGCCCGATTGGAGCACCTCCATCGGCACGAGTCCGAGCGCCTCGCACGCGGGCTGCGCGCTTTGCCACAAATTCGCGATCTCGCGCCGGGCGCCGCTGCCGAAGCCGGCGAAATGCCACGGCGCGGCGATCATCGCGAGACCCGCGACCGGCATGGCGCATGCCGCCGACAGCGCCATCGTTCCGCCCAGGCAATAGCCAACCAGCACCGGCGGCTCGTCCAGCGCGGCCAGCAGCGGCAACAGCAGCGATTCGACGTGATCGGTAATATCGAGATCGCGGTCTTCGGGGCCGGGCGCGCCCCAATCCACCAGCAGCGGGCGAACGCCTTGTTGCGCGAGCCAGCGCAGCAAAGATCGGTCCTCCGCGAGGTCGAGAATGAAAGGCGGGTTGATCAGCGAGGGGACGAATACCAACGTACGTCCGCTGCCGCCATACTCGCGCAGCATGACCCGGGCGCTGCGGTGCACTGCACCAGGAAGCGACCGTGCTGCGCCGCGATCCGCTGACTGATACGCGGCCAGCCCGGCCAGCGCGCACGCGCGGCGATCGGGCGATGCTGCGGTTTCGTTGCGCAACATCTCCAGAAACAGCGGCAGGGGGCGTGGCCCGTGTTGCGGTGCGGCATCATTCGGTGATATGCCCGAGTCGATCACGTCCGGGGGTCTTTCATGAAAAAGCAAAATGCAGGCGACGGCACGGTCATCATCAAGAAATACGCCAATCGCCGACTCTATAACACCGAGACGTCTTCTTACATCACGCTCGATCACTTGGCCGCGATGATTCGCGAGGGGCGCGATTTCAAGGTCGTCGACGCGAAGAGCGATGTGGATATCACGCACAACGTGCTGACCCAGATCATCATGGAGGAGGAAGCGCGCGGGCAGACGATGCTGCCGGTCAACTTCCTACGCCAGCTGATCGCGATGTACGGCGATTCGATGCAGGCGATGGTGCCGGGCTATCTCGACGCGTCGATGGAAAGCTTCCGCCGCAACCAGGAACAGTTCAAATCGGCAGTCGAGGGCGCATTCGCCAACTCGCCCTTCGCCGAAATCGCCAAGCGCAACATGGAAATGTTCGAAGCCGCGACGGCTGCGTTCAAAGCGGGCAAGCCCGCGCCGGCGACACCGAGCAGCACGAGCAAGGATGACGAGATCGCCGCGTTGAAGGCCGAAATGGCCCGGATGCAGGAAAAGATCGAGAAGCTCGGCCAGTAAGCGAGCGATGTCGTCGATCGATGGGCGCTGGTGGTTTGTCGTCGCGCTCGTCGGCGTGGCGATTGCCGCGGGCGTTGCGGATTGGCGGCGCAAGCGGCGCATCGACCTCGATCGGATCGGCCCGATCTATTGGCCGACGGTGCAGATGCTGGCGCTGATCGCGGCGGTGGTGCTGGGCGCCTTCATCCTCCACCGCTGACCCAAGGCGCGGCCTTCAGTAGAAATTGCGGAGCGTGAGCTTGCGCGTCTGCCCGTCGCACAAGCCCAGCGTCACGGTGCGGCCGGGCGTGCCGACCGACCAGTGCGACAGGGCATTGTCGGGGTAATCGCCGGGGATGGCCTGGCCATCGACCGAACAGATCGTCTCACCCTGCCGCCACCCCGTTGCCGCGGCCGGGCTGCCGCGCATCACATGCATGACGCGCAGTCGATCCTTTTCGAAGCCGAGCAGCAACCCGCTGGTCGATCGCACCGGCGGCCGATCGGCGAGCGGCCCCGGCGCCAGCACCATGCGCCCGGCCCTGGGATCGAGCAGCACGCGATAGCGCTGCAGCAGGCCGGTGCCGATCCGCCCCTCGGCGCCCACCGCATCCGAGAAGCCGCCCTGCGGCTCGATCCGCACCTCGATCTGCCGGGCGTCGAGATCGCCCAGTCGCAGGTGCGGCACGATCGCCAGGCCAGTGACGACCGCGCCGCCGAGGCCATAAGCGGTCGCGGTGGTCATCGGCGGAGGATCGGGTTCCGCGGCGGTCCAGGCGCGGTGCGCCAGCGTCAGCATCGATCCGTCGCCGGTATCGACGACCAGCGGATGAAGCGGATGATCGCCCAGCGCGCCGTCAGTCAGATAGATGTTGGTGAGCGGCGAGGTACGCAGCGGCGCGCTCGCCCCGCGGAACGGCAATTGCCCCGATGGCAGCAGGCGGAAGCGGCTGTTCGCGTAATCGATGTCGAGCGCATAGCCGGCCAGCAGATCGGGGCCGACCAGCAGATCGATCGATTGCCCGCCCCCGGCGGCGAGCGTGGGCACCTCGGCAACCGCGATCTCGCCGCCGCGCCGAGTCAATCCCCCGACCGAAAGCATCGGTGTCGCCGCCCAGCCGATCGGCACCACGCCGCCGATCACCGTGGCATCCCCCTGCTGGGTCACCTTGATGCCGGCCTTGCGCACATAATCGCGCGACAGCACCGAATAGCTGAGCCCGGTATCGAGGATCGCTGTCAGTGGCTTGCCGTCGAAACTTGCGGTGAAGCTCACCTGATTGCCCGGCGTCAGCGTGAAGGGCACCCATTGCCGCGCTGAATCCGGCGCGAGCCGCGCGGTGGGCGGCACGGCGCCTGGCGCGATCGGCGGTGCGGCAGCCGCAGCGATCAGCAGCGTCAGCGGCAGGAAAAGGGCGATCGGCGGGCGCATCGCGCCCTCCTAGCGGTCGCATCCTTGCTTAGGAATGGACAAGGCAAAAAACGCCTACAGGCAGGCTTCGAGGAAGGCCTGATCGAACCCGTATTGGCGCGCCTTTTCCAGCGTGTAGGGGCGCAGACCCATCGCGCGATATTCGCCCAGGATCTTGCCGTCGGCGCTTTCGTCGAGATATTCGAACTTGAACAGCTCCTGCGTG
>JBQCEK010000381.1:0-11197 GCA_051960335.1 Sphingomonas sp. | reverse complement strand
CGGAACGGCACCGAATAATATTCCCAGAATAACCGCTCATCGAAATTGGAACTGGACGAGGTGCGCTTGTCCTCGTTCGAATTGGCGAGGAAATGCTTCAGGAGCGGCGCGGCCTGCCAGTATTTCGGATTGTCCCCTTCCATCCCGCGAGCGAACGCCGTCGCCATCGTGCCATTCAAGAACGGGTCCTCGCCGTAAACCTCTTCGCTGCGTCCCCAGCGTGGATCGCGCGCGAGATCGGCCTGTGGGCCCCAGAGCATCAATATCTGCCGGCCATAGCTTGGCGTTTGGGTGATGTAGCGCGCCTCATATCCCTCGACGCCGCCAGCCTGACGCACCAGTGCAGGGTCCCAGCTGGCGCCCATGCCGGGCGGCTGCGGAAATTGCGTCGTCGGTATCGGGGGAAGGTCCCGCTTTCCGCCGCCGCGCTGCACGACACCATGAATGCCTTCCGATGAGCCGAAGTTGGGCACGCCAAGGCGCGGCACGCCGGAATCAGTGCTCAGCGCATCGATCTTTTCATCGACCGTCATCAACGACAGCAAGTTGCTGATGCGTTGCTCGCGAGGTGCCGATGAATCCTGATAGGCCGGCAGCGTGGTGGGAGCCGCGCCGATTGCCAAAACGCTGGCGCCGACCAGCAATCCGATGCGCGAAAGCCCTTTAGTCATTCCTCCACCCCTCTCCACAAACATCGTCGCCAGAAAAATGATGTTCTAAGTTAACTTGTTAGCCCTACCAAAAAGCGACGCCTGCTATCGCCAAGCGCGATCCGAGCGAAATATTGTCTGATTTTTGTTGCGGATATAGGCGCCTATCCATAGGCTCAAGCAAAATCGGGTGTGAGCACCAGCCGGCCCGGCATATTCAGGAGGGAGGCACATGGCTCAATTACGGTGGCGAAAACTGTCCGGCGCGCGATATTTGGTATCGCTATCACTACTCGGGTCGCTTACCGGCGTCGCCAGTGCGCAAAGTCGTGCCCCGGAAGTGCCGCGCCTCGTCACTCAGGGCGATCGTCATGCGTTTATCGTCGATGGCGCGCCGTTCCTCATGCTGGGCGCGCAAGCCAACAACTCGAGCAACTATCCCTGGGCGCTGCCCAAAGTGTGGCCGGTGCTCGATCGCATTCATGCGAATACGCTGGAGATTCCCGTTGCCTGGCAACAAGTAGAGCCCCAAGAAGGCACGTTCGATTTCTCGTGGGTCCAGACTCTGCTCGATCAGGCGCGCGCCCATGACAAACGCCTGGTGCTCTTATGGTTCGGCACCTGGAAGAATACCAATCCCAATTACACGCCGGCCTGGGTCCTGACGGACAATCACCGCTTTCCACGAATGAAAAAAGCGGACGGGAGCGATTCCTATGTGCTGTCGCCAATGTACGATTCGACGCTTCAGGCGGATAAGCGCGCCTTCGTTGAGCTGATCACCTATCTAAAGGCGCATGACCCGCAGAATACGGTCATCATGGTGCAGGTCGAGAACGAAACCGGCGCCTATGGCAATCCCCGCGACTATGGGCCCGCCGCGCAGAAGCTATTCAACGCCGCCATCCCGCCTGAGCTCGCCAGGGCGGTGCACAAACGCCCGGGCACCTGGGCCAGCGTGTTCGGCGATCAGGCCGATCGTGCGTTCAACAGCTGGTACACGGCGCGCTACGTCGACCAGATCGCTGCCGCCGGGAAGGCGGTCAAGCCGCTGCCGATGTACGTCAACGCGGCGCTTGCCGGCGCGTTCGGCGTGCCTGATCCGCACGCTGTGTCGAGCGGTGGGCCGCAATGGGATGTGCTCGATATCTGGAAGGCGGGTGCGCCGGCGATCGATATCGAAGCCCCGGATATCTATGACGCGAAAAGTGCTGATTATGCCGCCTATCTCGATCATTACGATCGCGCCGATAACCCGTTGTTCGTCCCCGAAACGGGCAACGCGCCGAAGTTTGCGCGCTATTTCTGGTCGGTGCTGGGGCACGGTGCAATCGGCTTCTCCCCATTCGGCATGGATGCGACGGGCTATTTCAACTACCCGTTGGGCGGCGGCCCGCTGGATGATGAAATCCTCAATGCCTTCGCGAGCAAATATGCGCTGATCGCCCCAATGGACCGCGAATGGGCGGACATTGCCCTTCATCATCGCACCTGGGGTTGCTCGAAGCCCGATGACGGCGCCGCGCAATCGGTGATGATGGGCGGATGGACGATCACCGCCAAATTCGGCCAATGGCAATTCGGCCCCGACGAAAGCGACGCCAAGCGCGAGGGCGCGCCGCCGTGGGCCAGCCAGCCGATCGGCGGATGCCTGGTGGCTCAGCTCGATCCCGATACCTTCCTTGTCGCTGGCGATCATGTCCGGCTTCACATCGATCCTTCGGCCACCGGCACAAAGCACCCGCTGATGGTCCGCGTCGAACAAGGCCACTTCGACGACAGCAAATGGGTGATGGACCGCGTGTGGAACGGCGACCTGACCGATTACGGCCTCAACTTCATCGACACGCCGTATCTGCTCAAAGTGACGATGGGGAGCTATCGATGAGCCGTGCAGCGCTGATCCTCGCCGGATTGCTCGCGACGACGGCGATCGCGGCCGCGCCGGCGCCCGCTCCGAATAGCGGCAGCTATCAGCGGATCGATGGCGGTATCCTGGTGACGCCGGCGAGCGGCCCGGCCAAGCGACTACGGCTCACTGCGCACGGCGATGGCATCATCCATGTCGTCGCCAGCCCCAATACGGACGCGCCCGGCGAGGCCAGTCTGATGGTGCCGACGCCGCCGGCAGCGCCTGATTATCGCATTACGGCTACGGATGGCCACGTCGTCCTGCGCACTGCACACGACAGCGCCGATGTCGATCTTGCCACCGGTCATGTCACCTTTCGCGACGCCGCCGGCAATGTTCTGCTCGATCAGGCCGGTCCACCGCGGTTCACCGGCAACCCGGTAGCAGGGCAGCCCTTCTTCACCGCGTCCCAACAATTCAATCGCGGCACCAACGAGGGCATTTACGGGCTTGGCCAGCATCAAAATGCGCAGATGAATTACAATGGCGAGGACGTTGAGCTCGCCCAACACAATATGGACATCGCGATTCCGTTTCTGGTTTCGACGCGCCATTACGGATTATTGTGGGATAATGATGGGATTAGCCGGTTTGGCAATCCGCGAGCTTACCAGTTGGTCGGCGATGATCTGCGGGTGAGTTCGAACGGTCAGCCGGGCTTTACCGCGCGATATTTTCTGGGCGGCAAGCTGGCGGTGACTCGTCAGGAAAAGACCGTCGATTATCAGTTCATCGCAGACAAGGCGCGCTGGCCGGAAGCCGCCAAGGCCAAGACCATCGCCGCAACCGGCGGCCAGAACACGGCCGGCAACGCCACCCAGTCGCAGGAAGTGGTGTGGACCGGCGACATCACCGCCGCAAGCTCCGGGATGCACAAGTTCCAACTCTACGGCTCAAGCTATTTCAAGGTCTTTGTGGATGGGCACGAAGTGCTCGACCGATGGCGGCAGAACTGGAACCCGTGGTTCGCCAACTTCCAATATCCGATGACGGCGGGCAAATCGGTCCACGTCCGCATCGAATGGCAATCCAATGAAGGCTATATCGCCTTCCTGCACAACAATCCCCTGCCCGATGCCGATCGCCATTCGGTCTGGATGACAAGCGACGTCGCCAAGGCGGTCAATTACTGGTTCGTGCCGGGCCGCACGATGGACGACGTGATCGCCGGCTATCGCGAGCTGACCGGCAAGGCGCCGATCATGCCCAAATGGGTTTATGGCTTCTGGCAATCGCGCCAGCGCTACGACAACCAGCAGCAGATCGTCGATACGGTGCAGCGATACCGCGATCTCGGCATCCCGCTCGACAATATCGTGCAGGACTGGTTCTATTGGCCCGAGAATGCCTGGGGCAGCCACGATTTCGACAAGGCGCGCTATCCCAAGGCCAAGGGGAGGATCGATGCGGTGCACGACATGCACGCGCATTTCATGATCTCGGTGTGGCCCAAATTCTATCCGACCACCGCGAATTACAAGGTGCTCGACGCCAAGGGATTCACCTATCACGGCAATTTGCAGATGGGGAACAAGGATTGGGTCGGGCCCGGCTATGCTAACACCGATTACGATCCCTATTCGGCGGCGGCGCGAACGCTTTATTGGCAACAGATCGAGGACAAGCTGGCGACAAAGGGCGTCGATGCCTGGTGGCTCGACGCCAGCGAGCCCGATCTCCACTCGAACATGTCGATCGCCGATCGCGAAAAGGTGATGGGGCCGACCGCGATGGGGCCGGCCGCCGAATTCTTCAACAGCTTCCCGCTGATGCACGCAGAGGGCGTGTATGAGGGCTGGCGCCGGTTCAAACCCGACGTGCGGCCGTTCATCCTGACGCGCTCCGGCTTCGGCGGGATGCAGCGCTACGCCGCCGCCGTCTGGTCTGGCGACACGGCGAGCCGCTGGTACGATCTCCACGCACAGATTTCGGCGGGCGTGAACCTGTCGATGTCGGGTCTGCCCAACTGGACGCACGACATCGGCGGCTTCACCATGGAGCAGCGCTATTCAGCGAAGAACCCGACGCCGGCCGATCTTGCCGAATGGCGCGAACTCAACCTGCGCTGGTTCCAGTTTGGCGCGTTCAGCCCGCTGTTCCGCAGCCACGGCGAATATCCCTATCGCGAGATTTACGAGATATCCCCGGCGGGATCGCCGATGCGCAGATCGATGGTTTGGTATGACGAGCTACGCTACCGGCTGATGCCCTACATCTACACCGCAGCCGCCAATACCTTCTTCGACAACGGATCGATCTTGCGTGGGCTGGTGATGGACTATCCCGACGATCCGAAAGCGCGGTCGATCAACGACGAATATCTGTTCGGCCGCAGCCTGCTGGTTGCGCCGGTGACGAGCTATCGGGCGCGCAGCCGGAAGGTGTATCTGCCCGCCGGGGGCTGGTACGATTTCTATTCGGGCAAGCGTTACCCCGGCGGCACCGACATCACCGTCGATGCGCCCTACGATCGCATCCCGGTGTTCGTGAAGGCCGGCGCGATCGTGCCGATCGGCCCGGCCGAGCAATATACCGGCGAGAAGCCCGATGCGCCGATCACATTCGACATCTACACGGGCGCGAACGGCAGCTACCGTCTCTACGAGGACGACGGCACCAGCGAAGCCTATCGCCATGGTGCCTTTCGCCGCATTCCGATCAGCTATGACGACAAGACGGGCGCAGTGACGATCGGCGCGAGCGATGGCACGGGCTATGCCGGCATGCCGCCCGCCCGCACCTTCCGCATCCGCTGGATCACCGACGGCCGCGCGCTCGATCTTGACGGGCCAGCCGACACGACGGTGACGTGGGACGGCCAGCCAGTGATGGTAAAGAGGCCGCAATAGACTCGTTCTCAGCTTCGCTGGATCGGCCCCGCTCCGCCCCCTGGCAATCACCTCATTGCTTGAAAGCGCGGAAGCTGTGCGCCGGCAGCGTGAGCTGGAATTGCGTGCGACCGGGATCGTCAGTCGCGCCAGGCAGCGGGCTCAGCGCCTGATCCGTCCCGATGCCGGTCAACCGCGCCGCCCGGCCGACGACGGAGATCGTCACGTTCGCATCCGTGTCACGGTAGTTTTCGACCACGAAACTGCCGTTGTCATAAGCGAACAACGCCACCTTGGCGGGTGAATCGATGCGCACCGGGAAATCGGCCATCGTATAGCGCTTGATCTGGGTGAGCGCGGCTTGCGGCAGTGCATAGAGATCGCCCATGTTTTCCGGCACGGTAAGCATCATGATCGTGCCTTTGCCGTAATGATCCATCAGCATGATCGGAAAGCCCTTGGCGCGCGCGACGCCGCGGATGATCGGCCAGCTATCGTTGGTGTAGAAGCGCACTTCCGGGAACAGCACCGGCGCATCGGCATGATCGGTATCGTCCAGCAGCGTGCCGTTGCCCGCGCCGAAGCCATTGTAGTAATGCTCGATCAGCGCCGCATTGCCCGTCGGCGTCCATTCGGCGATATCATGGAAGCGATCGCCGAGCGCTTCGACCAGCCCCGAGGTGACGATCACGGTTTTGCCCGCCTTCAGCGCGGTTTCGATCTTCGCGACGATATCGGGATCATGCGCGGCATCGGCGGCGAGCAGGATCGTCTGCGCTTCGGCCGGGAAGGTGGGATAAAGCTCGATCGGCAGGCCGATATTGCCGAGATAATTGTGCAGGAAATCCTCGCCCGAGGATTGATAGGGATGATAGCTTGCGATGCCGATCGGCTGCCCGAGCGCACCGACCACGCAATCGGCAATGCCGAGCGCCGCGCCCGCCGCGCGGCCCCAGCCCGGCGCCCCGCCATGATCCTTGCGCCAATTCTTGTCGATCGAGTCCCAATCGAAGCTGGTCTCGCTGTGCGCCCAGGGCCGCGTGCCGCCATCGATTCCCGCCGCCTCTGACATCGGATGCCAATTGAACATCGTGATCTCGGGCGCCTTGGCAAAAGCCGTATCCCAGATCTGCTCGGCATAGCGATCTACCGACCGCGTCGAATAGGTATCCATCCACCCGCCGAGATTCTTGCCCGGCCGGATGTGATCGTAATAGCGGATGATCTCATAGCTTTCATATTGCTGGAGAAGCTGATCGGTGATTTCGGGATCACGGGTTTCGGTGCCGGTGTAGATCGCATCGAACATCTGGCTCTGCTTTTCGAGATCGTAGCCTGATCCCTGGAAATGCGGATACCAGTTCGGATATTTGATGATCATCCGAACCTTCGAGTTAACCGCCCTGGCCGGATCGAGCACCAGATCCCTGGACACCTCCCGCATCGTATCGAGCCGGTATTGAGTCCAGCCGCGCTTGCCCTTGGCGGCAATGTCCGCCGCGCTTTTCGAATTGAAGAAGAAGAAATCGTCGAGGATCACGTCATCGAAATGCCGTGCGGCAAGCTTCACCGCCTTCACGCATTCGGCGCGATCGGCCGGATTTTCATAGTCGAACGTGCCGAACTGGCCGCCCGATCCTCCCTTGGCGAGCGTGATGCCGCCGGACACGCGAATCCCCTTCGCCTCGAACGCTTTCTTGACGGCTTCGAGCTGCGCATCGGTGGCGAACGTGCCGTCGCGATACGCCTCGACATAGACATGGTCGAAATGAAGCTGGGACGAGGCGCGGGCGAAATCGGCGGCGAACACGGCGGGATCGGCGAGCCGGATCGTATCGTTCACGGTGACATAGATGGCGACCTGGAAATTGCGATAGCCGCCATCCGCCGATCGCGCGGCCGGCGCAGGCACGGCGAGCGCAGGTTGCGCCATCGGCAAGACCAGACCGGCCAACATCATTGTCATCAGCTTCATCGTCATTCCCCTGTTTGTCCGCGATCGCCGTCGCGTCCGCGCCGATCCGAACGGCGTTTGCCGGAGGCCCCGCCACAGCGCGTGGCGGCACCGTTGCGGTCACATCACCTTGACGAGCGCCCCCACATCCTGCCCGGTCGGCAGCGTGCCGGAAGCGGAAAGGCGATGCGCCGCATCATCCCAATGCAGCGTCGCCGTCTTGCCCGGCTTGTGGCTGACGCCATCGTCGTCATAGAGCGTGAAATCGGCATCGCGGCCGGGATAGACCCGGATTTCCTTGATCGCCTGGTGTGTCATCGTGCTCGGCACCTGATCGCCGATCGGCACGATCGATCCTGCCCTGACGAAAAGCGGGATCTGCTCGATCGGCGCTGCCGCCGTGATCCATTGGCCGCCCGCGACGCGCTTGTTCGTCCACCAATCGTACCAATCGCTGCCGGCCGGCAGATAGACGCGCCGGCTGGTCTGCCCCTGTTGCGTAACCGGCGCGACGAGGAAGGCCGGGCCGAACATATATTCGTCGCCCAGATCGGCGACCTGGGGATCGTTCGGGAAATCCATGAACAGGGCGCGCATGAACGGCGCACCCGTCTGCGCCGTGTGGTGGCCCATCGCATAGAGATAGGGGATCAGCGAATAGCGCAGCCGCAGCCACTGTTCGAGCACCGGCAGCGCGGCCGTGCCATATGACCACAAGGCCGTCGCCGGGCGCTGGCCGTGGATGCGCAAGGTGGGGGTGAACGTGTTGTATTCGAACCAGCGCGTGAACAGTTCCGGGTAATCGGGATCGTCGGGCGCCATCGCGGTGGCGCCGGCGGGATCGAGCAGCGGCGGGTGTTCGGGCGTGTTCGGCTTCGGCCACTGCCAGCCGCCGGTGTCGCTGCCCCAATAGGCAAGGCCGGTCGCGGTGAAATCGAGCCCGGTCGGCACCTGGCGGTTGAGCGCCTCCCAACTTGCGTCCACATCCGATGACCAGAACAGGCAGCCTGTCCGCTGCGAGCCGAGATAGGCCGCCCGGCACAACAACATGTTGCGGAAACCGGGCCGGTCGCGCGCGGAGCCTTCCGCCACACCCTCGGTATGGAGCAGCGGGAAGACGTTGTGATAGCGATCGCCCGATCCGATCGAAAACCAATGCCCGTCGGGCACCAGATCGGGCTCGGTCTCGTCGAGCCAGAACCAGTCGAAGCCCTGCGACGCGATATTGTCGCGGATCTTGCTCCAATACCAGGCGCGGGCATCGGGATTGGTGCTGTCGATCAGCGCGCCGGCCCGATCGTATCGGATCGGCAGGCCATCCACCGGGGCACCGTCCTTTTCATGGAGCAGCCAGCCCTTCGCGGCGAGGAAATCGAAATAGCGCGATTCCTTCTCGAACCGCGGCCAGACCGAGATGATGCTGTGCATCCCCATCGCATGCAGCTTCGCGTTCATGCCCTTGGGATCGGGAAAGGCGGTGGGATCGATGTCCAACTGCCCCATCCGCGTCCAGTAAAACCAATCGAGCACCATCACGTCCAGCGGCAGGCCGCGCTGGCGATAGCCCTCGGCGATGCCCATCAGTTCCTGTTGCGATTCGTATCGCGCCTTGGATTGGATCAGCCCGAACGCGGCCTTGGGCGGCAGCGGCGTCGGTCCCGTCAGCTTGGCATAACCGGCATAGAGCGCGTCGGTGCTCGGCCCGGTGATGACGAAGAACGAAACGCGCTCGCCGACTTCGGACTGAAAGTGCGTTTTGCCGTTGAGGCCCGGCGATACCGTGGTGTCGGACGGATTGTCCCACACGATGCCGTAGCCCTTGGAGCTGACCATGAAGGGCACGCACACCGTTTCGCCGGCGGGGGCATCGTAATTGTGCCTGCAATCGATCGTGCGGCCCCTGAGGTCGAGGATGCCCTGCTGGTTCTGGCCGAGCCCGTAATAATGCTCGTCCGCGCTGGTCGAAAAGCTCGCGCCGACGCGGAACGTCTTTTCGGTGTTGACGGTATGGGGCGCCATTTCCCAGCCGGTCATGTCGAGCAGCACCTTGCCGTCGGCGCCGCGGATGGTCAGCGCGACCGGCGGCAGCGACGGTGCGAAATACCGCTCCATCTGCGACGGCGGGCGCGGCGTCGGCGACGGATCGACGGTGATCGACAGCGCGCTGGAGGCGAACACGTCGCCGCGCGCATCGGTGCGGTGAGTCCAGCCCGCATCGTCCGGCTTGGCGATGACGCCATAGCCCGGCGCGGCGTCTGCCTCTTCCTTCTCCAACGAGATGGTGACGCGCACGATATTGGCTGCATAGGGCTCGATCGCGACTTTGCTGCCATAGCGATCGAGTGTCGCCATCGGCGCGGCATGCGCCGCCGCTGCCGCCGTCGTCGCCAGCAAGGCGGCGATCACGACGCGGGCCCGAGGGATCGCGGAAAGGGTCATCATGGTCACTCCTGAGATGCGGTCGACGCCGAGGATTCGCGAGACAGCTTGACGAGAACGACGTCGTTGCTGCGCATCGGCAGATCGAGATGGAATTGGCCGCCCGCGCCGACCGTGACGACGCGATCGACGATCGGCTGGTCGCGGGTCAGTTGCTGCAGCTTGCGCCGTTGCGCCGCATCGAGCGTCTTCGGCAGGCCCATGTCGATATAGGCCGAATAGGCATCATTGTGGCGATAGCCGGTGCGATAGGCGCGCAGCCGGTAGCTGCCGGGCGCCAGATGCTCGAACGCGACCTGCGCGGGCGCTGCCGGCGTCGATGGGACGAGCCTGGTGTAGAAGGGATGGTTGCTGACCGTCTGTTTCGGCTGCTGCCAGTCCCACACGAGCACCTGCGTGGCGAAGCCGTCGGTCGTTGCCATCACCTGAGTATCGAAGGTCGGGATGACGCGCCCGTTTAGCGCGTTCAGATATTTGTAGGCGAAGAACGCCGGCTTCCTGATGCCATCGGGATTGATCAGCCCGAACCCGCCCTGGAACGCCGCGGTGGGCGGCCCCGGCTCCTCGAACAGATCCGAATAGGTCCAGTAGCTCATGCCCTGAACGTCGCCCGTCACTGCCTTCAGGCGCGACAGGATGTAGGGCGCGCTGACATAGGAATCGTGCACCGCATCACGCGGGGTGTAGCTGGTGCTCCATTCGGTGAAATACAGCGGCAGGTTCGGAAATGGCGACGCGGCGATCTGGGCCCTCACCTTCTTCACATCGCCGATGATCGCGGTGGGATCGCCCGACAGCCTGGTATCGCTCTTGCCGTTTTCATCGAGGAAGCCGCCATCGACCCCGTAGCTGTGCGTCGTGACGAAATCGACCGGCGTATGATGGGCCGCGGCGTGGCGGAGAAATTCCGGCACCCACGCCGCCCCCGCCGTCGCCGGGCCGCCGACCTGAAGATCGGGATCGATCGACTTGATGGTGTTCGCGGTAAGATCGTACAGCTGGAAATACGCCTTCTGATCCGCGCCTTCCCAAAAGCCGCTGAGATTTGGCTCGTTCCACACTTCGAAATACCAGTGGCGCACCTCGGCCGGGCCATAACGCGCCTCGAGATGGCGAACGAAGGCCTGGATCAGATCGTGCCAGCCGTCGGGCTTCGGATGCGAGCTATTGCCCTTCCAGTAGAAGATCGTTTGGTCGGACGTCTTGAGCGCATCGGGCGTGAAGCCCAGTTCGACGAACGGGCGGATGTTCTTGCTCAGCAGATCGTCGTACAGCTTGTCGATCCCGGTCCAGTCATAGACCGTCTTGCCGTCGACCACCTTCACCGTTTTCAACACATCATGGAAGATGGCGTGGAAACGAATGTAGCGGAAGCCCAGCTCGTCGACCGCGACTTTCAGCTGCGCCTGGGAAT
>JBQCEK010000380.1:0-3342 GCA_051960335.1 Sphingomonas sp. | reverse complement strand
TAACCCAGCCACACCATGCCGAACTCGCCGAAGCTCAATTGGCGGAGCGGCACGCCCGCCCCGATCAGACCGACCAAGACGAAGGATAGACTGGCGACGACGGAGACCAGCCCCACCGCCAGCACGAATTTCCCGGCCTTCTCGGTCAAACTCAAGCGATCATCCCCAGCGGGTTCTCGACCAGTTCCTTGAAGATCTTGAGCATCGCCGCACCATCGGCGCCGTCGATCGCGCGGTGATCGAAGCTGCCCGTCGCGGTCATCACCGTCGCGACGCCGAGCGCATCATCGACGATATACGGCCGCTTCTCGCCGGCGCCGACCGCGAGGATCATGCCCTGCGGCGGGTTGATCACCGCCTCGAACTGCTTGATCCCGAACATGCCCATGTTGCTGAGGCTTGCGGTTCCGCCCTGATATTCATGCGGCTGCAACTTGCCTTCCTTGGCGCGGCCGGCGAGATCCTTCATCTGCGTCGAGATCGACGAGACGCTGGCGTTGGCCGCGTCCTTGATGATCGGCGTGATCAGCCCGGTCGGCGTCGACACCGCGACCGACACGTCGGCACGCTTGTAGCTGACCAGCTCGTTGCCGAGGAACGTGACGTTGCACTTCGGGCTCGCTTCGAGCGCGACACCAAGCGCCTTGATCAGCAGATCGTTGACCGACAGCTTCACCCCGCGCGCCTCGAGGCTCTTGTTGAGCTCCCCGCGCAGCTTGAGCAACGCATCAAGCCGCACGTCGACGGTCAGATAGATATGCGGCACCTGCTGCTTCGATTCGGTCAGGCGGCGCGCGATCGTCTTGCGGATGTTGGAGAGCTTCTCGATCTCGTGCGGAATCGAATCGTCGAACCACACTGCCTTCGCTTCGGCCGGAGCCGCGGCAGCAGCCGGCGCAGCGCTCGGCGCGGCCGCCTCGGCCTTCGGCGCAGGCGCGGCACCCGGCTTGGCGCCCTCGACATCCGCCTTGACGATCCGCCCGTTCGGCCCCGATCCGCTCACCCCGCCGAGGTCGATCCCCTTGTCGGCGGCGATGCGGCGCGCCAGCGGGCTCGCCTTGACGCGGTCGCCCGATGCGGCGGGCGCAGCCGGAGCCGACGGCGCGGCCTTTTGCTCGGCCGCTTTGGTCTCCGCAACCTCCGCCTTCTCCTCGGCCTTAGGCGCTTCGCTCTTGGCCTCGCCCTTCGGCGCGCTCACCGCCGACGCATCCTCGCCTTCTTCGGCGAGGATCGCGATCACGTCGCCCACCTTCACGCCCTCGGCGCCCTCGGGCACCAGGATCTTCGCGATCACGCCCTCGTCGACCGCCTCGAATTCCATCGTCGCCTTGTCGGTCTCGATCTCGGCCATCAGGTCGCCCGACGACACGCTGTCGCCTTCCTTGACGAGCCACTTGGCGAGCGTGCCCTCTTCCATCGTGGGCGAAAGCGCGGGCATCTTGATCTCGATCGACATCGAATGCGGAATCCTTGAGTGAATGGCGAGAGCGGGGCCCTCCTTCGCCATCAACGCGCTGGCGTCAAGACCGTGCCCTTGCCAAGCCTGCGATTGCGCGCCACCTTTCGGCCGTAGGGGAACGGGCCATGCGCATCTATCTGGTGGTGATCGACGAGAGCGAGGAAGCGAGCGTCGCGCTCCGCTTCGCCGCGCGCCGCGCCGTGAAGACCGGCGGCGGCGTCGAGATCCTGGCGCTGATTCCGCCCGCCGAATTCGTCCAATGGGGCGGCGTCCAGGCGACGATCGAGGAAGAAGCGCGGCTGAAAGCGGAAGGGCTGGTTGCCGCCGCAGCCGGCACGCTCGTCGCCGAATCGGGCCTGCGCCCGTCGATCACGGTTCGCCAGGGCGAAGCCAACAAGGTGATCCGCGAGGTAATCGCCGACAATCCGGACATCGCCGCCCTGGTTTTGGCCAGCGCGGCAAGCGGCGCGCCGGGGCCGCTGATCGGTCATTTCGTCGGCAGCGATGCGGCGGCGCTCAGCGTGCCGCTGATGATCATCCCCGGCAGTCTCGACAATGCAGCGATCGACCGGCTGAGCTGATCCAGCGTCAGAGCCGTGAGGGCACGAAATTCACCGCAACCCACCGAACGCCCGCTTTTCCCAGACAGCTTACCACCGCCAGGCTTCCATCGCTGCGATGGAAAAGCTCGCAAGTGCCGGTTGCCGCGACGGCGCCGCGATGGCGAAGCGTGATTTGGGAAACGGCCATCTTGTCGCCCGTCATCGCGCCCGAGAAGCTGGCCATCGATCCCCAGTCCCGCTGCGCGAAATCGAACGTCGCGCCCTGGGCGCTTCGATCGATCGTCGCGGTATCGCACAGGATCAGCAGCGTGTCTTCGTGGTGGCGCGCCACTCGGGCGCCATATTGGCAGCTGCCGTTGATAACGGTCCTTTGCCCGGCGTCGGCATCAGCCGGTCGGGCCGGCGCGCTTGTGACGGCCCATGCCGCCGCGATCGCGACAGCGGCTGATCGTTTCAGCCGCATGCCGGCATCGCCTCAATCACAATCCGCGCACTTGCCCCGCACCTCGATCACCGGGCGTTCGGGAGAAAATCCGGCGGCTTCGGCCGCGCTGCGCACGCCGCGCGTGATGCTGTCGTCATCGAGATGAGTCGTCTGCCCACAGCTGTCGCACACCAGAAAGATGCAATCGTGCAGGCAATCGGGATGCGCGTTGGCGACATAGGCATTGGCGCTTTCCACCCGCCGCGCGAGATTGGCGCCGACGAACAGATCGAGGATTCGATAGACGCTGTTGGCGGCGACGCGGCGGCCTTCCGCCTGGGATACCGCATCGGCGATGTCATAGGCCGATGCCGGCTTGTCGAACCCGGCGAGCGCCGCGAACACGCTGGCGCGCATCGCCGTCCATTGCTCGCCCGATTTCTCCAGCGTCGTCTGGGCGGCGCGCGACAGTGCCTTGCCGTGATGCTCGTGGTGATGGTGCGCGCCCATCAGTGGAATTTAGGGCGTCCGGCCTCCCAGGGCAAGCGTCAGTGGCTGGCGCGGCGATTGAGGTCATGGCCGAGCGCGAGCAGCGCGACGCCCATCACCGTATAGATCGTCTCCATCCCACCGTCGTGCGGCAGGGAGATGGCGCCGGCCATCATGCCCAGCCCGAACGATCCGAAGAACAGCGGCATCGCATAGCCATGGCTCAGGAAGCCGCGGCCGAGCGCGACCACGCCGAACAGGATCGCAAACGACAGTCCGATCTCGTGCCACAGCGGATTGAGCAGCGCCGCGCCGACCGACGCCATGAAGGCGAGGAACACCGCGCTCGCCACGCAATGCACCGCGCACAGCCCCGACAGCCCGATCGCCATGCGATCGAAGCGCGC
>JBQCEK010000379.1:0-3246 GCA_051960335.1 Sphingomonas sp. | reverse complement strand
CGCGCTGGTTGGTCAGGCGGACCTTGGCCACCTTGCGCAGCGCCGAGTTCGGCTTCTTCGGAGTCGTCGTATAGACGCGGGTGCAGACGCCGCGCTTCTGCGGGTTCTGCTCCATCGCAGGGACCTTCGACTTGGCCTTCTGCGGGTCACGGCCCTTGCGGACCAACTGGTTAATCGTCGGCATGAAGCCCTTCACCTTTGTGTTACCGGCAATTCCGGCGGTTACTTTGCTGGCCGCGCATAACGCACAAGGGACCCAGGCGACCGTAGCCGGCCCCCTTGGCCCCATGCTTTTCCAGCAATGTTCAATGCTCTTATATCGAAACGGGGCGAGACTCGGCCCACCAGCCCTTCCGCAAGCAGCCGGCGCTATACGCGCGGCGGCGGAATGGGTCAACAGGGGGGATGGGCGGCGCGAAAGGCGGCTGGCGGCGCGATTGGGTGGGAAGCGCGCGGTCCGCTTTTAGCAACAACGGGGTGGAAAGCGGACGCGAAATGCAGCAGCATGCAGTGATGTATAGCTGGTTGCCGGGATATAAGCAGGCGGAGTTGGACGAGGCTCAGGAGCGCTACGAGTTCCGGTTCCCGCCCGACTTGGTGGCGCTGCTATTGGAGCGACAGCCAGCGCCTGGATTCAACTGGCGAGGGGAGAATGACAGCGTTCGACGGATGCTCCGATGGCCGCTCGAAATGTTGATCGTCGGCGTCGAGCAGGGCTTTTGGTGGCCGGATTGGGGCGAACGCCCTGATCGCGAGGAAGAGCGCGGTGAGATTGTCGAAAGCGCTCTTAGAACAGCGCCGCGTTTGATCCCTATTCTCGGCCACCGCTTCATTCCGGAACTGCCGAGCATTGCGGGCAATCCCGTGTTCTCCATGTATGGATTCGACACGATCTATTACGGCGCCAATCTGACCGAGTATTTCCGTAACGAGTTTGAGGGCAAACATGAGATTGGCCCCGTGCGACACATCCAGTTCTGGTCAGAGATCGTAGAGCGCCCGGAACAGGCCTACAGTTTCTATGCCGCGACCCGGAAGCCGGACGCGGACCTGTCTGCCGTTCGGGAGAGCTTCGGCAAGAAGGACTGACGATGTCGGCTTTCGGGTGCGAAGGGAGATAGTAGGAACGGCGATAATTGGGGCGAAACCCGACTGGCACTTCCAATGTTGGAAATTATCTGAGAGACCATCGCGTCCCTCACAGGCATCCGCTCTTTGACACATCTGGTATCTCGATCGTGCCGCTGTCGCATGGTCGTGCGGCAACGCCTCGACACAGGCGCGTCGGCGTCGCCTTTGGGACCAAAGCCGGCGCGCACGTGTCGCGCCACTGCCGCGCTCATGTCGCGCGGGTGCGGTGAAAGCGTCGCTTCGAAGGCGCGTTCCGGGCGCAAAGCGCCCAAAAGCGCTGCAACGGACGCCACTTTCTCCACTTTGCAACGAAAAGGGGGAAAGCAGACGGCATGGTTGCGCCGCTGCAATCGCCCCACACGATCTCAATTCGACGCCGTGCTCGCGGCGACCACCGGCAGCAGCACCGAGCTTGCGCCTGAGGAGCCATGTTCGATGCTGATCGTCGCCTTCTGATAATCCGCCGGTTTCGCGAAGAAGATGTTGGGCACATATTTCTGCGGATTGCGATCGTAGAGCGGGAACAGGCTCGACTGGATCTGCACCATGATGCGATGGCCGGGCTTGAACACGTAATTCTGCGTCGGCAGGCGGAACTTGTATTCCTGCACTTCGCCCGCCGGAATCGGCGAGGGATCGCTGAAGCTCTTGCGGTAACGACCGCGGAAGATGTCCATGCTGATCGGCAGCTGGTAACCGCCCATTTCGGGCTTTTCGGGATAGGCGGCGGGATAGACGTCGATCAGCTTGACGACGAAATCGCCGTCGGTGCCGGTTGTCTTGGCGAAGATGTCGGCGATGGGCGCGCCCTCGATCCGCACCGCCTTGGTCAGCACCGGCGTCATGTAGCTCAGCACGTCGGGCCGGGTGGCGACGAAGCGTTGATCCTGCTCCAGCCACGTCTGCCAGCGATCGTTATCCTGCGGGATCGGCGGGTTGAGATAGGGCACGGGCTTGGCCGGATCGGAAACATAGCTATCCTCGCCCGCCGCGGCCGGCTGGAACGCCAGCCCCTTGTCGGCCTGGAGGTAGAGCGGCGTCATCTGCTGCTGCGCGGCGACCGGCCAGTCGCTGAATTTGTCCCAATGATTTTCGACCGGATTGTAGATCAGCGCCTCCGGCAGCGGCGTCTTTTGCGGTTCGTCCTTCAGATATTGGTCGAAGAACGGGATCAGGTAATTCTTGCGGAAGTCCGCCGCCGTGTCGCCGTTCCACTTGAGCGGGCCAAGGTCCCAGGCGGTGCGGTTGACCTGGCTGTGATACCAAGGCCCCATCACCAGGTGATTGTTCGCGCCGTGGCCGGATTTCTTCAGCTCTTCCCAGGTGTGGATCGCGCCGTACATGTCCTCCTGGTCCCACAGCCCCTGCAGCCAGATCGTCGGCACGTCGGAGGCGTGGGCCGGCACGATCTTGTCGAGCGCCTGCAGCTGCCAGACCGCGTCAGAGGCGGGGTGCGCGGCCAGGCGATTCCACCACGGCAGCTGCTTGAAGCCATGCTCGTCTGCCCAGTGCCCGGCCGAGCCCGCATCGAGGAAGTTCTGATAATCGTCATAGCCTTCGCGCGGCACCAATTGCCCGCCGGCCTGTTTCGACGATTGCCCGGTGAAATAGTCGAGATTGACCTGGCGGAAGGCGCCGTAATGGAACCAGTCGTCGCCCATCCAGCCATCGACCATCGGGCTTTCGGGCGCCGCGACCTTCAGCGCGGGATGCGGGTGGAGCAGCGCCATCGCCACCGTCCAGCCGTCATAGGACGAGCCGATCATGCCGACCTTGCCGTTCGACTGCTTCACGTTCTTCACCAGCCAGTCGATCGTGTCATAGGCGTCGGTGGTGTCGTCGGTCTTGGTCGGATTGAGCGGGCCCATCGGCGGGCGCGTCATGACATATTTGCCTTCGGAGCCGTATTTGCCGCGGATGTCCTGATCGACGATGAGGTAGCCGTCATCGACCCATTCGCGCTGCGCACCCCACCCCGCCTCGCGCATGTACGGACTGTTGGTCGAATTGGTGCTCGTCGCGTCATAGGGCGTGCGCTCGAGCAGCATCGGCAGGTCGTGCGCGTTCTTGGGGATGAGGATGACGGTGTGCAGCTTCACGCCGTCGCGCATCGGG
>JBQCEK010000378.1:0-6458 GCA_051960335.1 Sphingomonas sp. | reverse complement strand
CGCGAAACGGCCGCGGTGCTCAAGGCTTCGCCTGACGAAGTGCCGGCGCGCGTCGCGGCCCTGGTCGAGGATCGGCGTGGGCTGGAGCGCGATTTGGCCGAGGCGAAGAAGGCGCTGGCGCTCGGCGGCGGCTCGGGCGAAGCGGCCGGCCCCGAGCTGATCGGCGGCGCCGGCTTTCTCGCCCAGGTGGTCGAGGGGCTCGATCCCAAAGGGCTGCGCGGTGCGGTCGACGAGATGAAGGCGCGCCTCGGCTCGGGTGTCGCGATGCTCGTCGCGGTCAACGAGGGCCGCGCCTCGGTCGCGATTGGCGTGACGGACGACCTCGCCGCCAGCCGCAGCGCTGTCGACCTCGTCCAGCGCGCGGTGGCGGCGCTCGGTGGCAAGGGTGGCGGCGGCCGGCCCGATATGGCGCAGGGCGGCGGACCCGACGGTGACAAGGCGGACGAGGCGGTCGCGGCCGTGCGCGGCGTTCTGCAAGCAGCCTAGAGCGCGAATGCCATCTGAGTTGCCGTGGCCGATTCTGCTGCGTCGAAGTTGGAGAGAGTCACCCCGAGCAGCCGAATGCCGGCGCGCGGCGGATAGATCGATCGCACCAGATCGACGGCGATGCCTCGCAGCGTTTCGCGGTCGGTTACGGCAGCCGGCAGCGTTCGGCTTCGCGTCGCGATCTTGAAATCCGAGAACTTGATCTTCGCGGTCACCGTCCGGCCGTACATTTCAGCCTTTTCGCACCATTGCCACACGTCGTCGGCCTGTTTGCCGATTGCCGTCTCGATATCGGCTTCATCGATCAGATCCTTGTCGTAAGTGGTCTCCGATCCTGAGGATTTGCGCTCGCGGTGCGGCGATACCGGGCGATGGTCCTCACCGCGTGCAATCGCGTGATACCAGCGGCCTGCCTTGCCGAAACGCGCTTCCAGCAGCGCGGCCTCCTGCGCGCGCAGATCGGCGCCGGTGAAGATTCCCATCCGGTTCATCTTCTCGGCCGTCTTGGGACCGATGCCGTGGAAACGACCGACCTCCAAAGTCGCCACGACTCCGGGCCCGCGCGACGGCGTGATGACGCATTGGCCGTTCGGTTTGTTCATATCCGAGGCGAGCTTGGCGAGCAGCTTGTTGTAGGAAACGCCGGCCGATGCGGTCAGGCCCGTTTCGGCAAGGATTCGGCTGCGAATTTCCTCGGCCGTGGCTGTTGCGGAGGGGAGGCCGCGAATGTTGGCGGTGACATCCAGATACGCCTCGTCGAGCGATAGCGGCTCCACTAGCGGCGTGTACTCCTCGAAGATCGTGCGGATTTGTCGCGATACGGCGCGATAGACCTCAAACCGGTGTCGCACGAAAATGAGATCGGGGCAGAGCCGGGCGGCGGTGACGGACGGCATGGCCGATCGCACACCGAACCGGCGGGCCTCGTAACTCGCCGCAGCCACCACGCCGCGCCCGCCGGATCCACCGACGGCGATCGGCTTGCCGCGCAATTCCGGATGATCGCGCTGTTCGACCGACGCGAAAAATGCGTCCATATCGACATGGATAATCTTGCGCGTGTCCACGACGGAACATAATAAGAACACGCGCGCGAAAAGTCACGCCGCCTCTCGGCGCGCGCCATTTCAGTTGTGCAGTGCAGCTACGAATGAGGCTTGCCGGGGCTCGACATTATCCTCACTCTCGCCGGCAATAACAGGTGCCAAAGGCATAAAGGGAGAGGATAATGGACGTTGGTCAGCTGGCCATTCTTGGAATTTGCGGCATCGGCATGCTGGTTGTGCTGATGGTCATGGCCTTTTTCGCACAGAAGAACTCCGCGCGCTGATCCGGCGCTATCGGCCGGAACGGCTGGCTCCCTGAGTAGGATTCGAACCTACGGCCGCTCGATTAACAGTCGAGAGCTCTACCGCTGAGCTATCAGGGAACGAAGCCGAGGGCGGCTCTATACCGCCTCGGTTTCGGGATGCAACCCCGTCACGCGATGAATTGCTCCATCGTGATGCGGTCGTCGAGCGCATGTTCGGGGTCGAACAGTAGCGTAAGATCGCGCGCGCGATCGATCGCGATGTGAACTTCGGCGACCTCGCGGACTTCGCGCTGATCGGCAACCGCGCTGACCGGGCGTTTGTCCGGATCGAGCACCCTGATCGCGATGCGCGCCGAATCGGGAACGATGGCGCCGCGCCAGCGTCGCGGCCGAAACGGGCTGATCGGCGTCAGTGCAAGCATTGCGGAGCCAAGCGGCAGAATCGGGCCCTGCGCCGAGAGATTATAGGCGGTCGACCCCGCCGGCGTGGCGACCAGAATGCCGTCGCATGCCAGCTCGGGCAGCACGACTCGTTCGTTGAGCGTTACCTCCAGTTTCGCGGTCTGGCGGGTTTCGCGCAGGAACGACACTTCGTTGATCGCCGGAATCACATGTTCATCACCGGAAACGGTGCGCGCCGTCATCCGGAGCGGCGTGACCTTGAACGGCCGGCTTGCCGCCAGCCGCTCTTCAAGATCGATGCTTCGCCACTCGTTCATCAGGAAGCCCACAGTGCCGAGGTTCATCCCGAACACGGGCACGACGGGCGCGCGGCGATCGAGCTGGGCATGGAGGGTTTGAAGCATGAACCCGTCGCCGCCCAGCGCGACGACGGTATCGGCCTGGTCGATCGGCACCCATTCGTAGCGGCGGCGCAGTTCCTCCGCGGCGGCAAGGGCTGGTTCGGTGGGAGATGCGAGCAACGCCCGCCGCGTACCGTTCATCCGCCGGTCACGCTCATATGGCGATCGACAGCCGGCGCTGCGCCGGGCGCGACATCGAAATCATGGCGGCGCGGCTTGAGGCGCATGGCGTCGTCGAACGCCGTGTCGAGGCCGCGTGGCCCTTCCAGTCGCAAGACGCGCTTGAGATCGATTTGATCGTCATGGCCCAGACACATGTATAGCCGCCCCTCGGTCGTCAGGCGAACGCGGTTGCAGCTATCGCAGAAATTGCCGGTGAGGGGGGAAATCAGGCCAAGCCGCGTGCCATGCTCCGCGACTTTCCAGTAACGCGCCGGCCCACCCGTGGAGCGATCGATCTCGCGGACAAGCTCGAAATCCGCCTTCAGGCGGTCGAGCACGTCGGTCAGCGGCAGAAAGCGGTCTGCGCGATCTTCGTCGATCGATCCCATCGGCATGGTCTCTATCAGCGTCAGATCGAACCCCTGCGACGCGCACCAATCGAGCATGGGCGCGATTTCGCGATCGTTCAGACCTTTCAGGGCGACCATGTTGATCTTGATCGCAAGCCCGGCGTCGCGAGCCGCCATGATCCCGCCGATCACGCGGTTGAGGTCGCCGTGCCGGGTGATATGCCTAAAGGTCTCCGGATCCAGGCTGTCGAGGCTGACGTTGATTCGCCGCATCCCCGCGGCAAACAGCGCCTTCGCGTGCTCTGCCAGCCGATTGGCGTTGGTCGTCATGGTAAGTTCGTCGAGCCCGTTGCCGAGCCGTTCACCGATCCGCGCGGCGAGATCGGTGATGCCGCGCCGCACCAGCGGTTCGCCACCCGTCAACCGGATCTTGCGCACGCCGCGATCGATGAAGCGATCCGCGATCAGCGCGATTTCCTCAAGACTGAGCAGATGATCGCGCGGCAGGAAGCTCATATGCTCCGCCATGCAATAGCGGCATCGCAAATCGCAGCGATCGGTGACCGAGATTCGCAGATAGGTGATCGCGCGGCCATATTGATCGATCAAGGCGCGCGCGCTTGTCATACGCTCGAGCTAGGCGCTTGTCCCTGCTCAAACAAGTCCGTTTGCGGATTTGCCGCGGCAGGATAGGACGGATATCCCAAGCATGGAAACGGGGAGGGGCGTGAACAAGGCCGATGCCATACGCGCGGGCGTTTCGACGCCATTGTTCCTGCTTTCGCCGGATCGGCGCGACGATCTGAGCGCTGTTGCCGCGCGTGGGGGCTGGCGCGTGGTGGCGGCCGACGACGGGGCGGATGTCGAGCGACGGTTTCTGGGGAGTGGTGCGGCAGTCGCGTTGATCGACGCACGCGGTGCGGTGCCAGCGGCGCTGGCGGCGACGAAGGAGCTCGGCGAAACTGTCGCGGCCAATGGCGCTGCGCTGATCGTCCTGCTCGATGCGCCCGACGCGTCGGCCTTGGCTTCGTTGTTCGACGCTGGGGCGACACATTTTTTGATCGAGCCGTTCGGCGACGATCAGCTCATCCAGGCGCTCCGTTTCGCCGGCCGACATGCCGACCGAATCGGCGCCGTGCGTCAGTCGCCTGCCGCGGTCGGCGATAACAGCCTCTCTCCGGCGGCCGCGCGACGCTGGCTCGATCGCGCGTTATCGAGCAGCGGCGGCCGCGTCAGCGCGCTGCTGATCGCGCTGATGCGATTCGATCTCGTCAACGCGAGCTACGGTCGCGCCGCGGGCGACGCCCTGTTGAGCATCGCGCGCCAGCGGATCGACGACATCGCCGGTGAGCTTTACGGCGCTGGCGCGATCGTTGCCCGGCTCAGCGGATCGGAATTTCTGCTTGCCGCCCCCGATCCCGATAGCCGCGCTGCGCTTGTCGCGGAACGAGTGGCGAGTGCGCTGGTCCGCCCCTTCGCCATCGCGGAAACGCCAGTGGTGATCGGATCGCGGATTGGCGTGGCCGTTGGCGTGGCGGGAACCGAAGCCGGCGCGTTGCTTCGTCGCGCCAGCGAAGCGCTGGCGGAGGCCAAGGCATCGGACAGCGCGACGATCCGCATGGCCGGAGGCGGCACCGGCGAGGAGTCGCTGCCGATCGAGAAGCTGGCCATCGATTTGCGGCACGCGCTCGATCGCGACGAAATCGACCTGATGTTTCAGCCTCAAGTGGCGATTGGGCCGGGCACGATCGTCGGCGTGGAAGCGCTGGCGCGCTGGGAGCACGGCCGGCTGGGCGCGCTCGGCGCCGAAACGCTGTTCGCAGCGGCGGAGCGAGCCGATCTGGCGATCGCCCTGTCCGATCGAATCCAGCACAAGGCGCTTGCTGCGGCCGCGCGCTGGCCGGCGAGCCTGTCCGGCCTGCGCTTGTCGATCAATCTTACGGCGGCGGACATCGCCCGGCCGGGGTTTGCCGATCTGTTTCTCGACCGCGTCGATACCAGCGGCTTTCCGCGCGGAAGGTTGACGGTGGAGATCACCGAATCGGGATTGATCGATGATCTTGGTGCGGCCGCGGCGCTCCTCGCCACGTTGCGCGGGGCCGGGTGCCGAGTGGCGATCGACGATTTCGGCACCGGCTATTCCAGCCTTGCCTACCTGAAAGCCCTGCCGCTCGATTATCTGAAGATAGACAAGAAGCTGGCGCAGGATATCGCGGGCACGCCGCGCGACCGGATCGTGGTGCGCGGGGTGATCGAAATGGCTCGGTCGCTGGGGCTCGCCGTGATTGCGGAGGGCGTCGAAACGCCCGAGCAGCTGGATCTCCTCGCGAAAGAGGGGTGCAACTACTACCAGGGTTTCCTGTGCGCAGAAGCTCTGTCGAGCGAAGCGCTGGCGGCGCTGGTCGAGACGGAGGAGAGCGGCAGATGATACGATCGACTGGTGCTGTCGCGGTGGCAATGGTCCTTGCGGCGCCGGCCGTAGCGCAGACCCCCGTCGCCACCGCGAAACAGGCGGTGATGGCGGCGATGACCGACAGCGCGGCGGGGTGGAATGCCGGCAATCTCGATCGATTCATGGCGGTCTATGCCGATGCGCCGACGACCACCTACGTAACCGGAAACGGCCTTGCCCATGGCCGCGCGGAGATTGCCTCGCACTACCGCGCCTATTTCGGCGGCGCCAAGGATGCCGAGCGCGGCAAGCTCTCGTTCGAGCCGCTTGACTTCTGTCTGCTCGACGCAACCCATGCGCTGCTGATCGCGCGCTACACCGTGGCGCCGGCGGGGACGCGCACCAAGGCATGGACCGGCCCGACCAGCCTGGTGTTCGAAAAGGGGGCGTCAGGCTGGAAGATCATCGCCGATCACAGTTCCTGAAGCCGTTCTATCGTCATCCGTCGTCCCCACCATTATCTCAGCCAAAGCTGGGGCTTCGCTTGAACTGCCCCCCGAAGACAGGGAGATGCCAGCTTTCGCTGGCGTGACGCGGGGAGCTAAGCCATCGCCTTCGCCAGCCCCTGCGACAATTTCAGTGCACCGTTCAGGCGGCTCCTGGGGTCATTCCAGGCGCGGTTGATCACAAGCTTGCTGTCGGGGCGTAGCTTGGCGACGCCGTCGAGCCGCGCAACATAGGCTAGCAAGCCTTCGACGTTGGGTGGCTTGTCGTCGTGGAAGGAAACCAGCGCTCCGCGTGGCCCGAGTTCGATCTTCGAAACGCACGCTTTCCTGGCGTTCATCTTGATCTCGATGAGGCGGATCAGGTTCTCGGTGGGATCGGGCAATTTTCCGAAGCGATCGATCAGTTCGGCGGCAAAAGCTTCGAGCGAACGTTTGTCCTCCAGCTCG
>JBQCEK010000377.1:0-4041 GCA_051960335.1 Sphingomonas sp. | reverse complement strand
GATGACGATCGCGCGCTTCATGCGCGGCCCCGAATCGCGGCAATCGCCCGGCGGATCGGCACCGGCGGCTTGCCGATCAGAAGTCGCGCCTTGTCCGTCATCGTCGATCGTCCTGCATAGAATCGGCCTATAAGGCCAGGATCGAGCCGGTAAAACCGTTCAAGCACGCGGTATCGCTGATCGGGCTCGGCGGCGCGGAACAGCATGCGATCGAGCAATCGATAAAAACCGCGCTCTTCCCAGGTCTTGGCGGCATGATCGTGGGTCAGATCGTGGAGCGCCGCGCCCGAATAATCGCGCTGCCGGGCGATAAGTGCGGCGGTGCGCACGGCATCGGGCAGCGAATAGCCGGTCGTCGGGTGGAACAGCGCGGCGCGCATCCCGGCCTTGGCGACATGCTTGCCGCCCGATCGCCAATAGCCCTCGAAATCGCCGCCCAGCGCGACGGGGAGCGCGCCCGCTTCTTCCCGGGCGACGCTTGCGACCTGCCAGCCGTTGGCGGCTGCATAGGCATCGATCCGGGCGCCCAGCCTGTCCCGGTCCAACGCGCGGCCATCGCTGTAATAAGTGTCCTCGACGAACAGCCGATCGGCGGCGAACGGCAAGGTATAGACGAAACGGTAGCCGTCGAGCTGATCGACGGTCGCGTCCATGATCATCGGTGCCGGGCGATCGTGCGGGCGGGCGAGCATCAGTTCGCGGCCGAGGAATTTCTGCCAGCCGAGATCGAGCAGCGAAAGATCGCCGGCGCCGCGTGTGTCGATCACGCCCTTCGCCTCGATCCGGTCGCCATTGGCGAGCACCACCGCCTTGGGGCTGACGGCAAGCACTTTGCGGCCGAGCATGACCGCGCGTTCGGGCAACCGCGCCCGTACCACCGCATCGAGCCGGCGCGACTCGATCGAGCGATAGCCCGCGCGGAGCGTGCGGCTGTGGCCGGGGAAGGCAATGGTGTGCGCCGCCCAGCGGTGGCAGATCAGCGGCTCGACGACCCATTGGTCGCCGGGGCCGATATCGCTGGCGAAGAACGACCAGAGGTGATTGCCGCCGATCGTCTCCCCGCCCTCGATCAGCCGAACGTCGAGCGCGGGGCGCATTTCGGCGAGCGCCAGCGCGATCAGCCCGCCGGCGAGGCCGCCGCCGACGATCGCAAGGTCGCAAGGGATCGTCGCTGCCATCGCTCGACGGCTAGACCAAGCCGGCGGCGATAGGAACCGCTTTTGCAGGCGCGGCGCAGCGGCTAGGCTGGTTGCGTGCCCATCGCGCTTGCCATCCTCCTTTCCGCCGCCGCGATGACGGTGATCGTCGGTGTGCGCTACCTCGCCGCGTCGGGCGGGTTCGCGCTGGCGACCCGGCTGCGCCACCCCGGGCTTTACGCCGGGCTCGACCGGCAGATGCGCCGCGAGATCGCCTGGAGCCTCGCCTCGGCGGCGATCTACGGCATTCCCGCCGGGGTGGTCGCCTGGGGCTGGACCAACCGCGGCTGGACGCTGATCTACCGCGATCTGCACGCCTGGCCCTTGTGGTATTGGCCGCTGTCCATTCTCCTGTACCTGTTCGCGCACGATACGTGGTTTTACTGGAGCCACCGCTGGCTGCATCGGCCGCGGCCGTTCCGCCTGGCCCATGCCGTCCATCACGCCAGTCGCCCGCCGACCGCCTGGGCGGCGATGGCGTTCCATCCGCTGGAAGCGCTGTCCGGCGCGTTCGTCATCCCACTGCTCGTCTTCGTGATCCCGATCCATATCGCCGCCCTCGGCGTGGTGTTGAGCGTGATGACCGTGATGGGCGTGACCAACCACATGGGCTGGGAGGTTTTCCCTTCGTTCATCTGGCGCGGGCCATTGGGGAGGTGGCTGATCACGGCGAGCCATCATCAACGGCATCACGAACGCTACAGGTGCAATTATGGCCTTTATTTCCGTTTCTGGGACCGGCTGTGCGGCACCGACGCCGGGCTGGGACGGTTCGACGATCGGCGCGGTGCAGAAATTCCTGCGGCGGCTGGGGGTGGCGATGCTGGTGGTGGCGGCGCTGCCCGCGCTCGCGCCGGGCGACGACGCTGATCGCACGCCCGCCGCGGCCAGCGCCGCCCCGCTGCCGCCGATCGAGTTGATCTGACGCCGCGGCGCATTTCGTGCTATGATCGTCGTCATCCGCAACAGCGGGAGGATGTCGATGGAACGCATGATGGCCGGCCGACCCTGGCATATCTGGGCGGTGGGCGTGGTGTCGGCGATCTGGAATGCCGGCGGCGCCTATGATTACACGATGACTCACTTGCAAAGCGCGACGTATCTGGCGGCGTTCGGCCCGGAGGAACGCGCCTATTTCCTGGGCTTTCCCGCCTGGGCGACGGCGAGCTGGGCGCTGGGCGTGTGGGGCGCGCTGGCGGGATCGCTGCTGCTGCTGGCGCGAAGCCGCTTCGCCGTGCACGCCTTCGTGGTGGCGCTGATCGGCCTCGCCGGAACGACGGCCTATCAATATACCGCCGACATGCCGGCGCGTTTCGATACGCCCGCCACCCACGCCTTTTCCGCCGCGATCTGGATCGTCACGCTGGCGCTGACCGGCTATGCCGCGTGGATGCGCCGGCGCGGCGTGCTGATCTGAGGTCAGCGCCCGGCGGACGCGGCGGCG
The DNA here is from genome assembly GCA_051960335.1 of Sphingomonas sp. Classification (GTDB taxonomy): domain Bacteria; phylum Pseudomonadota; class Alphaproteobacteria; order Sphingomonadales; family Sphingomonadaceae; genus Sphingomonas. The sequence continues at coordinate 1,401 of JBQCEK010000377.1, read as the reverse complement.
GCGGGCAAGCGCTTCGAAGTGGAGAAAGTGCAGCGCGTCGCGAGGTTTTCGCGCGCGAAACGCCCGCGACGCGGCGGCTTGACGTCAGCGACGCGACACCGGGGCGACAGGGCCGCGGCGGCTGGGCGGCAGGCGCGCGCCGCTTGCGCGCCCCGTTCGCGCCGCCCGCGCATCAGCCGCGCGCCGCCGGCGCGGCGATATCCCCCCGCGCGAAGGGATCGGCAAGCCGGCGCGCGTGGAGCGCCAGCGCCTGATCCCAGGCGCGATCGAACGGCGTATCGGCTAGGCGCGTGCGAAGGCGATGCGCGCTCGATCGCGACATGCCCGCCGCGCGGGCGGCGCGCGCGACGCTGCCGGTTTCGATCAGCGCGGCGAGGAAGATGCGCTGCTTGGCGGGGGTCCATTGCGCGCGGATCGGCGGCGCGGCCGTGGGGCTATCCTGTTCCATCGACCAGGATAGATCAGATGTTTTCCAACATTGAAAGAGGCATCGGTCGGGGCGCAGCGGCGGGCCGGCGATGGCCGCTTAGCGGATCTGGACGGCGTTGAGCCTGCCGGCGGGGAGCGGGCGGCAGAGATCGGCCGATGGGACCGCGGGATCGAGCCACCGCGCGCAATCGGCGAGATCGAGCACGACGACCTGCCGATCGTGATAGGGGGCGATGTCCGGCCCCGGCGGGCAGGTGAGCATCGCCCAGGCTTCCTCCCCCGCGCCGCCCGCGCGCCAGATGCCGGCGATCGCGAACCATTCGGCGCCCTTCAGCGAGAAGGCCCATTTCGATTTGAGCCGGCGCTTGGGCGCGGGCGCGCCCTCGGGCGGCGGCGGCGGATCGGTGAATTCGAAGAAGCCGTCGACGGGGATGAGGCAGCGGCTTTGCGGTGCGATGCTGCGCCCGTCGGAACGGAAATTATAGACCGGGCGACCGTTCGGCGCGGGCCAGCTCCAACGCCGCGTGACCATCTCCGCCTCGCCCGGCGCCTCGGTGGAGGGGCGGATGATTTCCACCCGGTCGGTGATCCTGAAACCATCGAGCGGCGCGAAATTGGGCATGCCCTCGGGAAAGCGCAGCGGGATGCGCAGCTGCGACCAATCCTCGCGCAGCTGCCCGATCTGCGTGCGTCGATAGGCCTCGTTGCACATGGGGCGGAGCTTAGGGCGCGCGGCGCGACATGGCGAGAGCCGGGTGCGGCGGGATTGACACGGCGGCCCCGCGCGGCAGGCTACCCCGCTGCAGAGGAGAAAAGCGATGGCGGAACGGTCAGACCCCGAGGACGTGGCGGCGATGGATGCGCGGATTGCCGCGATCGGCGACTGGCGCGGCGAGACGCTGGCACGGCTGCGCGCGCTGATCCGCGAGGCGCTGCCCGACGTCGTCGAGACGATGAAGTGGAAGAAGCCGA
>JBQCEK010000376.1:0-2735 GCA_051960335.1 Sphingomonas sp. | reverse complement strand
ATCGCCTTGCCGTCGAACGGGCCCTTCAGGTCGCTCGACCGCCAGTCGGGATCATTGACCAGGATGATCACCGTCTTGCCCTTCACGTCCAGGCCGGCATAATCGTTCCAGCCGCGCTCGGGCGCGTCGATGCCATAGCCCACGAATACCACGTCGCTGTTCTTGATGGCGATGTGCGGCGTCACCCGGTAGCCGCCGATCACCATGTCCTTGCGATAATCGAAGCTCAGCGGGGTCTTCCCGCCGGTGATGCTCAGCGGGGAGATGTTGCTGGCGGTCAGCTGCACCAGCGGCACGTCCTGAAACCAGCTGCCGTGATTGCCCGGCGTCAGCCCCGCCGCCTTGAACCGCTGGACGATGTAATCGATCGTCTTGGTCTCATCCGCCGTCGCCGGCTTGCGCCCGCCAAACGCATCGCTCGACAGGGTCTGGGTGACGTCTTTGAGGGTCTGGACGGAAATTGCCGGCGCCGTTTGCGCGATCGCCGCACTGGTGCCGAGCAGCATCGTCACGGGAAAGAGAATAGAAACGCGCATCGCATGCCCCTTTTTGGAGATCGATAGCACGGGTTCTGCCACCCAAGAACTCGATCCACAACCGACGCGGTTTCTTGACGATTTCGCGAACACCCTTCAACCTGGGCTCCAGCAAGGGGAGGGGCGCAATGAAGACATTGGTGCTAGGCGGCATGCTGTTGCTCGGCGGCTTGCAGCAGGTGCAGGGTGACACGCCGTCAAGCAGTGCGGACGGCCCCGCCCATGCCTTTGGCGCCCGCCCAGAAATCGAGGACGTGAGCCTTTCCCCGGATGGAAGTTCGCTCGCCGCCATCGAGCCGAACGGCGCACGCGGTTCGGCGCTCTACGTCGTCAAGCTCGATGGCGACCGGACGCCCAAGCCCATTCTGACGGCTGAGGGCGGCAAGGAAGAACTTCGCGATTGTCATTGGTCGACCGACACGAGAATCGTCTGTACGATCTATCTTCTCTCAAATCAGATGAGCGACATCCTCGGTTTCGAAAGAGTAATTTCGATCGGGAGCGACGGCACCGATGAAAAGGTTCTTACTGCGCCAACGAATGCGCGTTCCCTTGGGGTTGCGCAATTGGGCGGCGAGGTGATCGACTGGCTGTCCGATGACAACGGCGGCTCGGTGCTGATGGAGCAGACCCATGTCCCCGAATCGACTACCGGCACCAGTATTGCCAACACTAGGCAAGGGCTGGGTGTCACAAAGATCGATACGACATCGCTGCGTCAAACGACGGTCGAGCAACCCGAACGATCTGTTCAGAATTACATCACGGACGGGCATGGCGTTGTAAGGGTCAAAGCTGTGGTGCCTCAAGGGTCATCTGGCTATGACAGTGATGTCACCGACTATTTCTATCGCAAGCGGGGTGAAACCAAATGGCGTCCGCTGAGCCGGGTCGTGGATCATGCGGGCAAGGGCGAGGGATTTGCGCCGGCTGCCGTCGATCGCGATCTCGATGTTGCTTATGGCTTCGACGATTACCAGGGTCATCTGGCCTTATACAGCGTTGCGCTTGACGGCAGCTTGAAGAAGACGTTGATCTATGCCCGGCCGGATGTTGACGTCGCCGATCTGGTAACCGTCGGCAGGCAACAACGCGTCGTCGGCGTCAGCTATGTCACCGATGAGCGGCACACCGATTTCTTCGACCCCGAGCTCAAGGCGCTTCGCACGTCGCTCGCCAAGGCGCTGCCCAATGATCCACTGGTGACCTTCGTCGATGCGAGCGCGGACGAAAGCAAGCTGCTACTGTTTGCTGGTGGAGATGTCGATCCGGGAACCTATTATCTGTTCGACAAGAAGACGCGGCACCTCAATCCCCTCCTCGCTCAGCGTCCAAATCTGGCCAGCACGCGGCTCTCGCCGGTCAAGGCGGTGACCTTTCAGGCGGCCGACGGCACGATGGTCCCGGCCTATCTCACCTTGCCGCCGGGATTGTCCGGAAAGCATCTGCCTGCGATCGTCATGCCGCATGGCGGTCCAAGTGATCGCGATGAATGGGGTTTCGATTGGCTTGTGCAATTCTTTGCGCAGCGCGGCTACGCGGTTTTGCAGCCGAATTACCGCGGTTCCGCAGGTTACGGCGATGCCTGGTTTCAGGATAATGGCTTCCGCTCGTGGCGGACCGCGATCGGCGATATCGACGATGGTGGCCGCTGGCTGATCAAGCAAGGCATCGCCGATCCGTCGAAGCTCGCCATTGTTGGTTGGTCCTACGGCGGCTATGCGGCGCTGCAGAGCGCCGTCGTCGATCCCGATCTATTCAAGGCGATCGTCGCGATCGCTCCAGTAACCGATCTCCAGACGCTGAAAAATGAAGCGCTGCACTTCACCAACTACCATAATGTCGCGGCTTTCGTCGGTGATGGCCCCGATCTCGTGGCCGGGTCGCCAGCCAAAAATGCTGATCGCTTCAAGGCGCCAGTGCTGCTGTTTCACGGCACGCTCGATCAGAATGTCGGTGTCGGTGAATCGCAACTGATGGCGGATCGATTGAAGAGCGCCGGCAAGAAGGTTCAACTGGTCACGTTCGACGGGTTGACTCATCAGCTCGACGATAGCGACGCGCGCACCCGGATGCTCGAAACCAGCGATGCATTCTTGCGCCAATCGATGGGCATGTAAAAAAGGGCGGCCCCGCGGGACCGCCCTTTTTGATTTTGATCTGTGGTGCCGATCAGCGCGAATAGAATTCGACGACCAG
>JBQCEK010000375.1:0-4406 GCA_051960335.1 Sphingomonas sp. | reverse complement strand
TCGCGACGATCTCGAGGCACTGCTCGACGAGACGCCGGAGACGCGCCGCACCCTGCTGTTCTCCGCAACCATGCCGCGGCCGATCGTTCAGCTCGCCAAACGCTATCAGCAGGATGCGCTGCGCATCTCGACCGTCGGCGAGGATCGCGGGCATGGCGACATCACCTATCAGGCGATCGCCGTCGCCCCGTCGGACATCGAACATGCCGTCATCAACTTGCTTCGCTTTCACGAGGCGGAAACGGCGATGCTGTTCTGCGCCACGCGCGATAATGTGCGGCATCTCCACGCCAGCCTTACCGAACGGGGCTTTGCGGCGGTAGCGCTCTCCGGTGAGCACAGCCAATCCGAACGCAACCACGCGATCCAGGCGCTGCGCGATCAACGCGCACGCGTGTGCGTCGCCACCGACGTGGCGGCGCGCGGCCTCGATCTGCCGTCGCTGAGCCTCGTCGTGCATGTCGAAATCCCGCGCGATGCGGAAACCTTGCAACACCGATCGGGCCGCACCGGTCGGGCCGGGCGAAAAGGCACCGCGATCCTGATCGTACCCTATCCGCGTCGCAAGCGGGTGGAAGGCATGCTGCGCGGCGCGCGGATCGCCGCGGAATGGGTGCCGGTGCCGAGCCCCGAAGATATCCGCGCCAGGGATCGCGCTCGCCTGCTCGAAGCGTTGCTCGCGCCAGTCGAGATCGAGGATGATGATCGCGCGCTCGCCGATGAACTGCTGGCGCAGCGCTCGCCGCAGGACATCGCGGCGGCGTTGGTCCATGCGCACCGGGCGGCGATGCCCGCACCTGAAGAACTGCTCGACCGTGCGCCCGCCGAGAAGCAGGGCCACCGCGCCGGCTTCGAAGACGTCGTATGGTTCCGCATGAACATCGGCCGGCGACAGAATGCCGATCCGCGATGGATCCTGCCGCTCATCTGCCGTCGTGGTCACATTACCAAGGCGGAAGTGGGCGCGATCCGCATCCAGCCGAACGAAACCGGCTTTCAGATCCCGCGCGCGATCGCGGCGCGCTTCCTGGCGGCGGTCAACAAATCGGCCGGTCAGGACGGCGAGGACGATAGCGGCGTTCGGATCGAACCCGCCGACGGGCCGATGCCGCAGGGCGAACGCGGCGGGGCGAACCGCGCCAACCGCCCCACCCTCGCCGCGCGGCATCACGCCAAGCCCACGCACGGCAAGCCGCCGTATCGCGGCAAGGGCGGGCAAGGCGGCCCTGGCGGCGCCAAGCGGCGCTGACGGCGCGATGACCGAGCGCCGGATCCTCGTCGATGCCGATGCCTGCCCGGTGAAGGACGAAATCTACCGCGTCGCCTTTCGCCTCGAAGTCGCAGTGGTGATCGTCAGCAACATGTGGATGCGCGTGCCCGATCACCCGCTGGTGTCGCGGATCGTGGTCAGCGACGCGTTCGACGCCGCCGATGACTGGATCGCGGGCGAAGCGAACAGCAAGGCAATCGTCATCACCAACGATATCCTGCTCGCCGATCGCTGCCTGAAAGCCGGGGCGATCGTGCTCGCGCCCACCGGAAAGCCGTTCACCCTCGCCTCGATCGGCCCGGCCATCGCGACCCGCGCGATCATGGCCGACTTGCGCGCCGGCGGCGACCAGATCGGCGGCCCCGCCCCCTTCGCAAAGGCCGATCGCTCGCGATTTCTTCAGGCGTTGGATATGGCGCTGACGCGGCGATGAAGGCGGCATCAGTTCAGGCACCGATCATTTACCCATTTCGCGTACCGTGGAACGATGACGCCAGGTAAACCTCTGTCAGCCTTTACGATCATCGCAGGAGCGAGCATCTTCGGCGCCGTAGCCGGCATCGGCTCCCTTGCCACGACCGGGACCGGTCGGACAGAAATCGCAGACGGCGCGAAAGGGATCGGCATTCGGGCCGGCCTCTCGCGTGCTCGCGAACCACGACCCGGCGACTATTGGGCGGGGTGCAATGACGCCCGCGCCGCCGGTACAGCGCCAATCTACGAGGGCGAGCCGGGATACCGTGAGGATATGGACGGCGACGGCGATGGCATTGCCTGCGAAACACCTCGATAAGCGCTGAATGGGCGACTGAACTCTCAGCCGTCGTTATTGTGGCGCGAAGCCCCGCCATTGACTTCCGCCCAAATCCCGCTAACACCCGCCGCGACCCCGGCGTGCCTTGCGCGTCGGGTCTCGTCCGAGACAGCGGGTGGCCTTCGGGCCTTAATCTCCCGCCGAGACGGGGAAATGGACTTCGTATCGGCGCGCTGCGGTGTGCCGATCTGCCCATGTGGCGCCCTTCCCCATCGTTGGACAAATCCGGCGGCGCGTCGCTCGCGTCGCACGCCGGTGTGTAACCGGGCTCCCGTTCGCGGGCGCCCATAACGTGGAGAATGGCATGGATCGTGCTCAAAAGACCGACGCCGTTGCCGAACTGAACCGCACCTTCACCGAGACGAGCGTGGTGGTCGTCACCCGCAATCTCGGCCTCACCGTCGCGCAGTCGTCGGACCTGAGGCAGAAGATGCGCGAAGCCGGCGCGAGCTACAAGGTCTCGAAGAACAAGCTTGCCAAGATCGCGCTCAAGGACACCGATTACGCCGGCATCAGCGATCTGCTGACCGGCCCGGTGGGCCTGGCGACCTCGTCTGATCCCGTTGCCGCCGCCAAGGTGGTCGCGGCTTTCGCGAAGACCAACGACAAGTTGGAAATCGTCGGCGGGGCGATGGGCGCGACCGTCCTCGACGTGGCTGGCGTTAACGCGCTCGCCACGCTGCCGTCGCTCGATGAGCTGCGTGCGAAGATCGTGGGCCTGGTTCAGGCACCCGCGACCAAGCTCGCGCAGATCGCACAGGCGCCGGCTGGCCAGCTTGCGCGCGTGTTCGGCGCGTATGCGGCGAAGGACAAGGAAGCCGCCTGAGCGGCATTCCAAGGCAATCGTTTTTGAACTGAACCCTATCGGGGCCAATCGCCCCACATATGGAGATACACAATGGCTGATCTGAACGCGCTGGTTGACCAGCTTTCCGAACTGACCGTCCTCGAGGCGGCCGACCTGTCGAAGCTTCTCGAAGAGAAGTGGGGCGTCTCGGCCGCTGCGGCGGTTGCTGCTCCGGCTGCTGGCGGCGCCGCCGCCGGTGCTCCGGCTGCTGAAGAGAAGACCGAGTTCGACGTGATCCTCACCGGCGACGGTGGCAAGAAGATCAACGTCATCAAGGAAGTCCGCGCCATCACCGGCCTGGGCCTGACCGAAGCCAAGGCCCTCGTCGAGGGTGCGCCGAAGCCGGTCAAGGAAGGCGTCAACAAGGACGAAGCCGAGAAGCTCAAGAAGCAGCTCGAAGAAGCCGGCGCGACCGTCGAGCTCAAGTGATTTCGGCCTAGCCGAAATCATCCCGGCGCAGGCCGGGATCCAGAGCAAAAGAAGGGGCGGCTCCCATGTGGGGGCCGCCCTTTTTCCTTGGATATTCCAGAACCTGTTTGGCGAACTGGATTTCACTCTCAACCGCCCTCGTTGGACCCATCGCCTTTGTCGCGGTAGCCTGCCGCGCAATTTACACGAACGCTTGCCCAGAGCCAGAAGAGCAAGCAGCGGCACTCCTAGGAAGGAAAACAGGAGAACAGCCGCCGCGCATCCTGGAAAAATCTGGCGGTCGATAGGCTCATGACCCACGTTGTCGGAAACGTGGTGATCGAGCAACGAGCGCGTCAAAAAATGGCCGTCATGCCGGACTTGTTCCGGCATCCGAACCTCCGCGAGCGCTGGCGCTTGTCGAAGGTAGACCCGCGGAACAAGTCCGGCGTGACGGTTGGGCTAGCGCCGCACCTCGACCGCGTGCGGGCGTGCCGTCACCGCGTCGTGCATCCGCGGGTTCACGTCGAGCCAGAAGGGGCGCATGCGCTCGCCCTCCTTCGGCGCGATGCCGATGACGAAACTCTGCGCCGTCTGCCCCTCGCCGCCTGGCCAGCGATAGCGCACGTCGATCGCGACGATCGGCACGAACATCGGCCGCCCCTTCACGGTCACCACGCTCACCGCGCCCTTGGGCAGCATCACCATCGCGCGGCCGCCGTTGCGATCATCTGGCGCGATGCCGAACGGGGGGAGCGCCGATCGCTCCATCGGCTCGGCGAACAACGCCTGGAGCGCGGCATCATGCGCTTCGCCCGCGGTCACGAGATCGACGCGCACGCGAACGTCCTCGGCCGCCGCATCGCCGACGTTACGCACGACGAGATCGTAATCGACTGCGGCACTGGTGACGTTGGTGCCCGCCCGGCGCGGGGTAAAATCGATTTCCAGGCGCGGTCGAGCGATCGAACCGGGCACGCGACGCGGCGGAACGACCGGCGGCGTGCGTTCGGGCGCAGCGGCGGGCTGTGGCGGGGCGACCCAATCATCCTCATCGTCGTCCCAGG
>JBQCEK010000374.1:0-3345 GCA_051960335.1 Sphingomonas sp. | reverse complement strand
CGCCCGATTTCACCATGAGACTCACGCAACCTCGCTCCACGGTGGCGTTCGGCGCTGGCATCGCGATCGCCGCGCTGCTTGCCGCGATCGCATTGATCGTCGCGCAGCCCCGCTATGCGCCCGCGATGCTGGCACCGGCGGTCGAGAGCCTGACCGGCGCCAATCCCGATCCGGTCAAATTGGTGCGGCCACCGGTGCAGCCGCTCAGCGCATTGGCGTCGGTCGGCGAGCGGATTTTCAACGATCCGTCGCTTTCGGCATCGGGGCGGCAATCCTGCGCGTCCTGCCACAGCCCCGCACACAGCTTCGGTCCGCCGAACGACCGCTCGGTGCAATTGGGCGGGCCGCAACTGACCAGCGAAGGGCTTCGGCCGCCGCCCTCGCTGGCGTATCTCTATCGGCAGGCGGTGTTCAGTATCGGCCCGGCGGCGGAGGAAAACGATGCGCCGCCCTCCTTTGCCCAATTGGCGGCGCAAGCGCAGGGATCGGCGCGCGCCACCAAGTCGGCAGGCATCGCCCCGGCGGCCGCGGCGATCGTCCCGCAAGGCGGCCTGTTCTGGGATGGCCGCGCCGACACGCTGATGTCTCAAGCGACCGGGCCGATGATGAACCCGGCGGAAATGGCCAACAAGAGCGTCGATGAGGTCGCGCGCAAGCTGGCCGCGGCGGGCTATATCAAGCTGCTGGAGCCGCTGTTCGGGCGAACGGTGATCGACAATCCCGAAATGCTCTACGACGAGGCGATGTCCGCGGTCTCGCGCTATCAGATCGAGGCGCGCGCGTTCCACCGGTTCGACAGCAAATATGACGCCTGGCTGGAGGGCAAGGCGCGACTGAGCCGGGCCGAGATGCGCGGCATGAAATTGTTCAACGATCCGACGAAGGGCAATTGCGCCGCCTGCCATTTGAGCCAACCGACCCGTGACGGCCTGCCGCCGCTCTTCACCGACACCGAATATGAAGCGCTGGGCGTGCCGCGTAACCCAGCGCTCGCGGTCAATCGCGATCCGCGCTTCCACGACATGGGATTGTGTGGGCCGGTGCGGACCGATCTGGCCAGGCAGACGCAATATTGCGGCATGTTCCTGACGCCCACCTTGCGCAACGTCGCCCGGCGCAAGGTCTTTTTCCACAACGGCGTCTATCACGATCTCCGCCAGGTGCTGCGTTTCTATAATTTTCGCGATTTCGATCCTGGGCGGATTTATCCGCGCGATGCGGCCGGCCATGTCCTCAAATATGACGATCTGCCGCGCCGATACTGGGCCAATATCGACGTCGCCGACGCCCCGTTCGATCGCCGCCTTGGCGAGAAGCCGCCGCTGACGGATGACGAGATGGCGGACATCATCGCTTTCCTGGGCACGCTGAACGATGGATACAAACCTGCTTCGCACTGACGGCGGCAAGGTATAGACTGCCGCGCAAGGGGGAAGGGCGATGCGGTCATCCATCATCATTGTAGCGCTGGCGCTGGCGCCGACGGCGGCGCGTGCCGAAGTCGTGACGGCGGCGCCGGCCGGGTTCGAAGTCAAAGAGGCCGCGACGATTGCCGTGCCCCCCGAAAAGCTGTGGCCGGTGCTGATGACACCGCAGCATTGGTGGAGCAGCGATCACACCTGGTCGGGCGATGCGGCCAACCTCTACATGGATCATCAGGCGACCGGCTGTTTCTGCGAAAAACTGCCGAACAAGGGTAGTGTGGAGCATGCGCGGCTGATCTTCGTCGATCCGGGCAAGACGCTCAGGATGACGGGGGCGCTGGGTCCGCTGCAAGCCGAGGCGGCGACCGGCACGTTGACGATCACCCTGGCGCCGGACGGCGACGGCGCGACCAAGGTGACTTTCGATTATATCGTCGGCGGCTACATTCGCGCGGGAGCGGAGGGGATCGCCCCCGCCGTCGATGCGGTGCTCGCCCAGCAACTTGCCGGCTTGAAGGCCGCTGCGGAAGCGGCGCCCGCGGCCCCCGCATCGTAAATGGACACGCTGACGCTGTTCGGCCTGTTCGCCGTAACCTTTATGCTGATCTGCTATATGCTAGAAGACCGCTCACCCTGGTGGACGCTGGCCTTCGCCGCCGGGTGCCTGATGGGATCGGCATACGGGTTCCTGCAGGGGGCGTGGCCGTTCGGCGCGGTCGAGCTGATCTGGACGGTGGTGGCGCTTCGCCGCTGGCTCGCGCACCGCGCCGAGTGGCTTGACTCGGGGCGTCCGCACGCTTAACTGACCGATATTCCGCAACACCGGTTCTCCGGCGGCGCTCGTTTGCGCTCGTCGGCGACGTGCGTTTCGGATTGCAACGCGATGAGATGGGACGTGTGCGGCCATGCCGCGCCCCGTGGAGCTAGGAGAACCAAGTTCATGGCACGTATTGCGGGTGTCAACATCCCGACCAACAAGCGCGTGGTGATCGCGCTGACCTACATCCACGGCATTGGCAACACCAAGGCCAAGGAAATCACCGCGAAGCTGGGCATCGCCCCCGAGCGCCGCGTGCAGGACCTGACCGATCAGGAAGTGCTCCAGATCCGCGAAACCATCGATGCCGAGCATTCGGTTGAAGGTGATCTTCGTCGCGAAACCGCGATGAACATCAAGCGGCTGATGGATCTCGCTTCGTATCGCGGCCTGCGCCATCGCAAGGGTCTGCCGGTCCGCGGCCAGCGCACGCACACCAATGCGCGCACCCGCAAGGGCAGGGCCAAGCCGATCGCCGGGAAGAAGAAGTAAGCGCGGGGCGCTTTCTTCTCCGTCGGAGGCAGGTCTGAAGCGGACAGCCTCCCGGTCTCAGTATTTCAGGTCAGGAAGACAAACCAATGGCACGCGAACCTCAGCGCATTCGTCGGCGCGAGCGCAAGAACATCACTTCCGGCGTCGCGCATGTGAACGCCAGCTTCAACAACACCATGATCACGATCACCGATGCCCAGGGCAATGCGATCTCGTGGTCTTCGGCCGGCATGATGGGCTTCAAGGGCTCGCGCAAGTCGACCCCTTATGCGGCGCAGGTCGCCGCGGAAGATGCCGGGAAGAAGGCCGCCGAACACGGCGTCCGCACCCTCGAAGTCGAGGTGAAGGGTCCCGGTTCGGGCCGCGAATCGGCGCTTCGTGCGCTGCAGGCGGTTGGCTTCCAGATCACCTCGATCCGTGACGTCACGTCGATCCCGCACAACGGTGTGCGTCCGTCGAAGCGCCGCCGCGTCTAACTATCCGTTTCGGGCCGCGCGCGGTTGATCGCGCTGCGCGGTTCGGAAACTCCCACGGCCGGAGCAGCCCCCGCTCCCGCCCAAAACCAAGGGGAAGCCCGTGTCTGTCAATGCAAAGAACTGGCAGGAACTGAAG
>JBQCEK010000373.1:0-3327 GCA_051960335.1 Sphingomonas sp. | reverse complement strand
ATTATCCGCGATCGGCCGGCGATGCCGGGATCGGCGGCACGGTTTCGGTGCTGTTCGTCGTTGCTCCATCGGGCCGCGTGACCGACTGCGAGATCACCAGGTCAAGCGGCGATGCCACGCTTGACGACACGACATGCGATCTCATCATCAAGCGGTTTCGCTTCGATCCTGCCCGCGATCGACAGGGCCGCCCCGTCGAATCGATGGTCGAGGAAAATCACAGCTGGATGATCCGTTAGGCGTTCGACGCGAATTTCCTGATGTCGATCACCCGATCGATCAGCGTCGGATCGCTCGGCACCTGCCCCTCCAGCATCAGCACGGCAAGACCGTGGACCAGCGACCAACTTCTCAGCGCAAACAGCTTGGCGGCGTCGGCGCCGTCCTCCTCAGGCGCAAGCGCCGCCGCATTGTCCATCAGCATCGCCATCGCCGAATCCTTTGGCGGCGTACCGGAGGCGAAGGGATCGCCCTTTGGCGCGCAAGAAAACATCAGGCGAAACCAGCCGGGGTGATCGAGCGCGAAGGTGACATAGGCACGGCCCATCCGATTGAAGCCGACCGTCCGGTTCGCCGCCCCGGCCGCCGCTGAGGCCTGTTTCGCCGCCAGCCGTTCAAAGCCTTCCTTGGCCAGGGCTTCGAGCAGCGCTCCCTTGTCGGGAAAGTGGCGATAGACCGCCGTGGCGCTGACGCCCACTGCCCGCGCGACCTCACGCAAGCCGAGATCGTCGGCCTCGCGATCGGCCAGCAGGTGAAGCCCGGACTCGATCAGCGCGGCGCGCAGATCGCCGTGGTGATAGCTCTTCTTATCGCTGGTTTCATCCGTCATGTTGACACTGTTATCTTCGCGAAGTAATGTGAACGCCGTAAACTTTTTAGCGATGGAGCTGGTGATGGCAAGTTCGATCGAAACCGCGATCCGCAGCGTGGTGACAAAGGGCGTGTCGGCGATCGCCGATTTCAATCGCAGGCGGATGCCGCACGATACCGAGCATCCGTTTCTGACGGGCATCCATCAGCCCATGACGCACGAACTGACGATCGACGACTTGGCGGTCACGGGAACGATCCCGCCCGAACTCAACGGTCGCTACTTGCGCATCGGCCCCAATCCCATCGATCCCGATCCCGCCGGCTATCACTGGTTCACGGGCGACGGCATGGTTCACGCGATCAAGCTCGAAGGCGGCACGGCGCGCTGGTATCGCAATCGCTGGATTCGCTCGACGAACGTCGCGGCGGCGCTTGGCGAGCGCCCCGCGCCCGGGCCGCGTCACGGCGGGTTCGACACCGTCAACACCAACGTCATGGGCATCGGCGGACGCACCTTCGCGCTGGTTGAAGCGGGCAGCTATCCGGTCGAGCTCACCGACGATCTCGACCAACAGACATACAATCCGTTCGACGACACGCTGGCGGGTAGCTTCGCCGCCCACCCGCATCAGGATCGCGCCACCGGCGAATGGCACGCGATCGCCTATGAAGCGACCGATCCCGAAACCGTTCGCTACGTCCGCCTGTCACCCGAAGGGCATGTAAGCCGAGAACTGCCGATCGCGGTAAAGCATGGGCCGTCGATCCATGATTGCGCCTTCACCGATCGCTACATCATCGTGATGGATCTGCCCGTCACCTTCTCGATGAAGGCGCTGATCGGTGGCCACAGCTTTCCCTATCGCTGGAACAGCGATCATCCGGCGCGGATCGGCCTGCTGCCGCGCGATGGCGATTCGGATGACATCATCTGGTGCGCATTGCCGGCGCCGGCCTATGTCTTCCACGTCGCTAATGCCTTCGATCAGGGCGACGGCTCGGTGGCGCTCGACGTGATTGCTTATGACAGCATGTTCCAGCCCGATAATGGCGGGCCGGACGCGCTTCCTCGTGGTTTGGAGCGTTGGACGATTACGCCTGCCTCCCGTCAGGTTGCCATCGCGACGCTCGATGCCAGTCCGCAGGAATTCCCCCGCCTCGATGAACGCCGCTTCGGCAGGCCGTATCGATATGCCTATAGCCTCGGCCTTCCCGCCGACACCTTCGCCATTGGCGCTAACCACCTCTTCAAGCACGATCTGGAAGCAGGCACGCGCCAGACGCATGATTTCGGCGTCAACCGCTTTCCCGGCGAGTTCGTTTTCGTGCCGCGCAGCGCCGACGCGGGCGAGGACGACGGGTGGTTGATCGGCCTCGTGATCGACACGGCCGAACAAACAACCGATCTCGCCATCCTGGACGCCCGGACGTTCGATTCGGCGCCACTGGCGACGATCCGTATCCCGCACCGCGTCCCGCCGGGATTTCACGGCAACTGGGTCGCGCAGGGTAAAGTTTGAATGGCCACCTGACGATAGAACTTACCCTAAAACAGAAACGCCATAAGGAATCCCAGCTCTGCACTTGCGCTGATTACCTTGACTGGGTAAATGCCAATAATGACAACGCTCGCTGGCACCAAAATCCGTCGCTTTCGCGAAGATCGCTCGCTCTCCCGCGCCGCTTTCGGCGCATGGTATGACACACCGGGCAGCACGGTTCAGGGCTGGGAGGAAGAGGGCAAGCGGGCCGCCGCGAAAGTCGTCAACCAGATCGCGGCGAACGGTATCGCGCATCATGCGGACTGGTTCGTAACGGTTCCCTCGTCCGAGGATGCGGCGCGCAAATGGGCGCCGGGTAGCTGGACGGGGCATGAAGCGCGTCAGCTTCCCGATTACCCCGATGATGCCGCGCTGGCCGCCGCGACGGCCCAGCTGGGCAGCTTTCCGCCGCTGGTATTCGCCGGCGAAGCGCGCAATCTTACCGAGGCTCTGGCCGAAGTGGCCGCGGGCAAGGCATTCCTGTTGCAGGGCGGCGACTGCGCGGAATCGTTCGCCGAATTTCACCCCAACAACATCCGCGACACGTTCCGCGTCATCCTTCAGATGGCGGTGGTGCTCACCTATGCGTCGAAGCTGCCGGTGGTGAAGGTCGGCCGCATGGCGGGCCAGTTCGCCAAGCCGCGATCCGCGCCGACCGAGACGATCGACGGCGTCGAACTCCCCAGCTACCGCGGCGACAACGTCAACGACATCGCCTTCACACCCGAGGCGCGCATTCCCGATCCGCAGCGGATGATCCGCGCCTATTCGCAAAGCGCCGCGACGCTCAACCTGTTGCGCGCCTTCGCCCAGGGCGGTTACGCGAACCTTCATCAGGTTCACCGCTGGACGCACGATTTCATGGGCCGCAGCCCGTGGGCGAAGAAATATGCCGAAACCGCCGACCGGATCGGCGACGCGCTCGAGTTCATGCACGCCTGCGGCATCAACGCCGACAGTGTGCCGCAGCTTT
>JBQCEK010000372.1:0-3340 GCA_051960335.1 Sphingomonas sp. | reverse complement strand
AGCACTGGCGCCAAGTTCACGCTGCATGGCAACGTGACGCCCGACTGCTCGTTCTACAACGGCGGCGTCGCTGCCGGCACGGCCCACACGATCGATCTCGGCACCATCGGCGTGCACACCGCCAATGGCGACAACGTGTCGATCGCGTTCAACCAGATGTCGACGGCGCATGCCAATGTGAACACGGCGACGGCTGGCTGCAACACGAAGAACACCGTCACCATCACCAAGACCGACATGACCAACACGGCGGCCGGCAGCTACGATTCCAACCAGTTCACCAACACGATCCCCTACACGATCGCTGCGAACTGGACGAACGCGTCGGGCGGCCACGCCATCAATCTGAGCTCGACTCAGGGCAGCGACTCGGTGACCGCCGGTGCATGGCGCTCGGCGTTCAACATGGACATCTCCGTGCCGCCGCAGCAGAAGGGCCTCGTCGCCGGTGATTACAACGGCGAAATCGACGTCACGATCGCGGCTACCGCCTGATCCAACTGGCCACCCGGGCAGGAAGGAGGGAGGCCACGGCGTCCTTCCTTCCTCGCCCGAGGTGGGTTTTTTTACCTTTTAGTCGCTCTATCCCGCCGGGGGGGATCGTTCGATGTCATTTCATTTCATTTCGCCGCTGCGCCGTTTGCGCGCGCGGCCCTTGATCATCCTGTTGCTTGCGATCTGCGGCATCAGCGGTGGCGCTTATGCAATGCGCGTGTCGCCAATGGTCGTCGAGATGACGACAGTCGGTGTCAATTCGACGGCGCGCGTCGAGGTCCAGAACCTCAACGCCGGCAATCTGCCCTTCGAAACGCGAATCACGCGGATCGATTACGACGCGCAGGGCAATCAGCACGAAACGCCGGCCGACGGTGATTTCCTGGTGTTTCCGCCACAAGGGCTGCTGCCGCAGAACGCGCGCCAGGTCGTGCGCGTGCAATGGGTCGGCGGCGCTGACATGCCGGCCTCGCGCGCCTACTATCTGTCGGTCAACCAGATTCCGGTGAAGCTCCAGCAGGGCGACACCGGCAGTCCGGCGGCTGCGGTGCAGCTGATCTATCACATCAAGGTGCTGCTGACGGTCTCGCCGCCGAAAGCCGAGCCGCATGTCGCGTTCGTCTCTGCTGCGCCTGTGATGATCCCGCCCAAGGCCCCGCCGGGATCGACTGTCGTCCCAACCGGACCCGGAACGCCCGGCATCGCAGTGACGGTGCGCAACACCGGCAATCGCTATGCCATGATGGCGGGGTCCACCTGGACGATCGACGGCACCGGCGCTGACGGCAAATCGGTTCATCTCGTCCTGAAGGAAGAGGATCTCGATCGCCTGATCGGTGCGGGCTATCTTGCGCCGCTGGGCGGAGAGCGGACCTTCCAGATTCCGACGGACGCGCCGTTCGCGAACAAGCCGATCAAAGTAAGCTTCTCGTAATGATCGCGGCCCGCGCCTGTCTGCTCGCCGCAGTGTCGGCGATCGCACTGGTCCGTCCCGCCAGCGCGCAGGTCAGCGTGGCGCTGCCGCGTCCCGGAACGCCGGCAGCGCAAACATCGGCTGCGGCGCCGGCGCCGTCACCGCAATCGGGGACGACGGTGACGCTGCCGGGGGCGCCGGCCGCACCGCCCCAGCCGGTGATCCCGCTCGATCCCGAGGGTCGCCCGGATATCAATCCCTACGACCGCGACCTCGAGATGACGGCGCCCCTCACCTACCGGAACCGCTCGCTTGGCGAAGTGCCGGTAGTGTTGACGCGCGACGACCGGTTCCTCGTGCAGACCGCGCCGTTCCTGAAGCTGATCGATTCGCTGCTCAGCGCCGACGCGCGCACCCGCCTTGCGCGCGCGCTGGACGGTAAGGAGCAGTTCAGCGCCGAGGACCTCGCGCCGACGGGGGTCTCGGTGCAATACGATCCAAGTTCGCTTTCGGTTGTCGTGTTGCGCATCGCCGCCACCGATCGGGCGATGGAGGCGCTGTTTCCCACACCTGTGAACGACGAGGGCCAGCCCGATCTTACGCCGGCCAATTTCTCTGCATTCCTCAACCTGAACATGGTGGAGAGCCGACTTTGGAACGGGCCCAACGAGGGATTCACGACGCCGGCCTTCTATTTCAACGGCGCGGCTCGCCTGGGCGATGTGGTGTTCGAGGCGGACGGCCAGGTCGCGAATCGCAATCCGTTTTCCGCCGACAGCGATTATCGTTTCGATCGCAACTACGCCCGGCTGGTCTATGATCAGCCCGATGAATATCGTCGCTGGTATCTCGGCGACCTGACCCCCGAGATTCAGGGTCTTCAGAATTACGTTCAGATGGGCGGCATCGGGGTTTCGCGTCAGCGTGAACGCTTCGATCAATTTCGTACGGCGATCCTGCAAGGCAATCGTCAGATTGTGCTGCAAAAGGATTCGACGGTCGATGTCTATCGCAACGGCACGCTTTACAAGCAGTTCCATTTAGAGGCGGGATCGTATGATCTTAGTTCGCTTCCCCTGGCATCGGGCAGCAACGACATCCAGATTCAGGTCCATGACGCATCCGGCATGGTCCAGACCCTCAACTACCAATCCTATTTCGACCCGATCGACCTTGCCCCCGGCGATTACGAATATGGTGCCTATCTGGGCAAGGTCAGCGACACTTTTCGTCAATCGCCGGTCTATGATGGCGAACTCGCCTTTACCGGTTATTTTCGCAAGGCGTTCGTCGATCGGCCGGCGATCGGCGCCGGCCTGCAACTCAGCCAGCGCACTCAAGTCGTCACTGGCGAAAGCCAGTTCATCCTTCCCAACGGCGCACGGCTTCAGATCGAAGGAGGCCTGAGCAATACGCGCCACTCTGGCACAGGATATTCGGCGGGCCTCGTCTACGATCAGGTGATTACGCGGCTGAATTATGCCGATTCGATCACGTTCGATCTCACATATCTTTCACGCCGATTTGGCGGCCTGGGCTATGATCAGCCGAACAATTCGAGCGCGCTCGATTTCTCCGCGCAATATACGCGCGCACTGAACCTCAACACCGAGCTGCTGTTCGGCGGCAGCTATATCAAGAGCCGCGGCAATCTGGGCGACAGCTACCGCTTTTACGCCGATGCCCAGTATCGAATCTCCAAATCCTGGAGTGTGCGCGGTGGAATCGATTATTCGCGGCTTGGGCCGGCGTTCGGTGATCATGGCGGATTGGGCTTCTCAATCTCGTTGATCTATCAGCCCAATTATCGGGATCGTGCCGAAATAAGCCATGACGACAGCCTCGATACCGATCAGGCGTCGTACATCCATGCATCGACCAACGAGATCGGCAGCCTCGGCTACGGTGCCATTGTCAACCATAGCGGTGGGG